>JANLXP010000967.1:0-4076 GCA_031365165.1 Alphaproteobacteria bacterium | reverse complement strand
CCGGCGTTCTTGACGTTCGTGCACACCGTCGACGTACGCGTGTCCTGGTTCGTCTCCGAAGTGGGTCCGTTCGTCGTGCCCAACTGATTGCGAAGCAGGAAGTTGTAAGCCGTATACGACCCCTTGTGGTACATGTTGCTGTCGTACGGCGTTGTGTTCTCACCGTCGCTCATCAACACCAATGCCTTCAGCCAGTCGTCGTCCCCGTACTGAGATCCCTCCGTGTACGGCGCCGTCGGCGAGAGCACGCGCCAACCCCAACCGGCGCCGATCGCGACGTGCGTGTTGCCGCTCGCGATCATCGCGTTGATTGCTTGTTGCAAGGCGACCTTGTTGTTCGTCAGCGGCGTGATAGCCGCAATGTTGCAGTCCTGCTGCGGATTCGATGACTGCTGGTTCGTATACTTGGCCGAGTTCATCAACCGCTGCTCGGCCGTCGGATTGCCGTTCAAACCGTCGCTCAAATAGTTGTTATAGCCTGAAGCGTTGTCCGGGCCGTCCGGCTCGAAATACGGATTCCAACGCGAATTGACGTTCCCCGCGGTCGGCGGCGTATCGTCCATATCAAGGGTCCCCGATCGCGCCTCGACGCAGCCCTGCCACGTCTGGTTCCTCATCGCGTTCATGATGGAGAATGCGTACTGGTTGTTGTTGAAGTTCAAGCGCGCGGTGCTGGAAAGACCGCCGGTGTCCATCCAACCGCCGTTCAGCGCCGCAGTCGTATTGAGACGCACGGTTTGCGAGAACGGCACCACCGCCATTCTCACGACGGCGGAAGTCGTTTGATTGCCGAACAACGTGTCGATCAGCGTGTTCGACGCGCTCTTGAGCGCGGTGAGCTTGCCGCTCGACGACATGGAGCCGGTGTTGTCCAGCACCAGCGCAAGTTCCACACCCTTGGATTCGCGCGTAACCTGCACGTTCACGCCGACGTCGAGATAGTTGACCCCGAACAAGCGCATAAACGCGGTATCGACCCGCGCCGTACCGGCGACCGTAACCTGGCTGTTGTTGACGCCGCCCGTTGTAACGGTAAGCGACGTCACCGTTCCGAGCTCGGGGTCCGGATAGTTCGCATAGAAGAACTGCTGCGCCTTTGCCGTCATCTGTGCTTGCGTCATGCCCAGCGTGCCGCCAACGGCAAGACCGGCGGCATCCAGCGCCTCGCCCAACCGCATGCGCACGACCAACGCCTGGGTCATGTCTATGCCCGCACCGACGGCGGCAACCATTGGGACCATGCAAAGCGCATACATCATGGCAACGTTGCCGGCGGCCGAATTGCGAAACCGCTCCGCGAACGTGCGAACTTTTTCAGTACGTGAGCGCATCATAGCTTCAGCTCCACCTTTGACCCACAACGAACCGACCCTTTACGGGCTTCTAGGGCTTCAAAGACGGAACTTGCGACTGCACGGCTTAACAAGGCGTAAAAAACGGCAGTACTCACTCGACATAGGAAAGAAAGCGTAAATGATCTCTAAGAAAATACACCGGTAACATTTACCAGTTGTTGCACCTAATCCTCGGAACAACTTTCAAGCACTTCAGCGCGATGATAGAGACGTAAATCAAAGCGTGTAGACCGCTGAGATGCCTTTGCGCGTCTTTGCGGGAAAGTACGAAGGAGCCACCCATGGTATTGCTGCCGCGAACGATGCTGCTGCTCAGCCGTCTGAAGAAGTCGAAGAAAGGCTCGGCCGCCCTTGAATTCGCCCTCGTGGCGCCGCCGTTCTTTCTTTTGCTCTTCGCGACGTTCGATATCGCCTTGATGTTCTTCGCGGCCACGACGCTCGAGAACGGCATCATTGCCGCAGCCCGCCTCATCCGTACCGGTCAGGTGCAGGCGATGAATATGACCCAGCAGCAGTTCCGCACCATGATCTGCGGCGATATCAGCATGTTGCTTTCGTGCGACTCGCGCCTTGGAATCGACGTCCGCACGTACAACGGCTTCGGCAACGTGCAGTGGAACGCCGCGTTGGACCAAAACGGAAATTTGGCCGCCAACATGCAGTTCCAGCCGGGCGGCCCTGAAGACGTCGTTGTTGTCCGCGCGTTCTACGTCTGGCCGGTGCTGACGCCGGGCGTGGGCAGTGCTTTTTCGAACATGGCAAACGGGCAGCGTCTCCTGGAAGCGTCGATCGCGTTCCGGAACGAGCCGTTCTAGGGGTGACATCATGATGCACGGCTTTATCAAAAAGTTTCGCAAAGCTAAGAGCGGCATGGCCGCGGTCGAGTTTGCGTTCGTCGTTCCGATCATGCTGGCCATGTTTTTCGGCGTTTCCGAGCTTGGCGACTACATCTTGGCGGCGCGCAAGGTGGCCAACATTTCGTCGACGGCAGCCGACCTGACGTCTCAGACGCCGTCGGTCACCAACAGCGAGATGGACGACATCATGAACGCGCTGAACGTGATCATGCGTCCGCTGGATCCGTCAACTTCGACGATCCGCATCTCGTCGATCGTCGCGAACAACAACGGTCAGCTGACCGTTCGTTGGAGCGACGCTCGCCGCATATCGCCCTATAGCGCAGGCACTGCGGCGCCAACATGGGTTTCAACAAGCGTCGTACCGCCGAACCAGAGCGTCATCGTGGCGGAGGTGACGGTCCGGTACCAAACGTTGTTCGGCATGTATCTAAGATCGGGCATGACGATCAGCGACAACTTCTTCTTGCGGCCGCGCCGCTCCGTCGAAGTGGCGCGAATTCCTTAGAGCTCCACTTACGCACTCTTTACCTTGTGCGCTTAGCGTGTCGTCGAACGAACTTCGGCGGCACATGCCGCGTGGGCTTTAAGCGAAAGCAAGAAACTTGAAACAAGTCACCGCACAATCGAAAAAGCAAAAGAAGCTGGCCCCGAATTTCACGAAGGCGTTGCGCCAGGAAGCCGTGGAACTTGAGACGTTGCACAAAGGGCTGGTGCGCCACATCGGCGCGTGGCGAACGGCACACGACGCCACCGTTGCCCATATCGCAGCCCATATGGCGCGTACCGATGCAATTCTAGAACGCTTCGAACGCAACCGTTCGTTCAAGGGCTAGTAGCCCTCCCCTCCCCCGTCGCTATTCCCTAGAATCGCTCACGAATCACCGGCACGAAAAAGCGCGAAGATCGGCGCTTTCTCGGGGGAACCGTGCGGACGTTGACATCCTTTAGCCGCGCCATCGGCGTGGCAGCTATTGTGGCCGCCGCTGCCCTCACCATGGGCGGCGCGTACTTTGTTGGCTACGTTGGCGAGCTTCAGCGTTCGCTCAACGACCCGGCGGAGACGCGCAGCGCAGCCGTGCACCAGGCGGCGGCAATCGAACAGGCTCTGGGTTACGCAGGCTTTCTTAAAACCTATCGCAACTATCGGCTGACTGGCGACGCCACGGCGCGGCTTCAGCTGACGCGCTACGCAATCGATGCGGAAGGCGCGTTGACGGAACTTAAGAACTTGTACGCCGGCAACCCACGCGCCGCAGACATGTTGCGCGAAGTCGAGAACGTCGGCGAAGCGTTTGCCCATGTCGCCCAAACCGCGCCGGAAACCCAGTCGGCGGCCCTGCGTGGCACGGCAGCAATGAACGATCTGGCTTCCCTGCCGCAGCCGCCCCAGCTCGAGGCGTCGTATCTAGCACTGCGCACGGCCCTCGATCGCTTGGCTGTCGCAGATCAGGACCGCCAGCTCGGAGGCGTGGCCTCGGCGTTAAACTGGAGCCAAGGCCTCCTCATCGCAGCACTCTTCGTGCTCGTGATCGGTTTGCTGATTGTGGCCGGCCTGTTGCAGTTGGGAATCATTCAGCCGTTACAGAGTTTGGAACGCAGCCTCGCATCCGTCGGCGATGGCGCGGTGACACAAAAGGTCTGGGGCACCGACCGCGCGGATGAATTCGGCGCCATCGCTCGCGCCGGCGAAAAGCTCCGCCACAGCCTGACCGAAACCACCGCTCTGAAAGCCCTGGCCGACAAAGGCCAACTCCACATCTCTTTGGATGGCGCCACCGTCACGATCCTAGCCACCTCACCGTACAGACCGACCGCGCTCGCGCTGAGTCCCGCGACCAACCGCGTCCTGGTGCTCGATGCC
>JANLXP010000947.1:0-2662 GCA_031365165.1 Alphaproteobacteria bacterium | reverse complement strand
ATTTGGTCGGAGCTTGCGGACGAAGACGACCTCGCCGCCATGCGCAATACGGCGCAATTGCTGCGTCAGGGCAAAGGTGTCGCGAAGGACGTCGACAAAGCCTTCGATCTCTACAAAGAAGCCGCGGAGAAAGGTTTCGTGACGGCGATGGCGAATGTCGCCGAGATGTATTTGAGCGGCGAAGGCACCGACAAGGATCCAAAAGAGGCGGCTGTCTGGTACGCGCGCGCGGCGACGGCCGGGCTGTCGCTCGCACAGGTGAAGCTTGCCGACATGTACGACCAAGGCATCGGCGTCGAACGCGATCCGGCGCGATCGCGCGCATTGCTGGAGCGTGCAGCGCGCAATGGCTACGGCCCGGCGCGCACGCGGCTTGAAGCCATGGGCGTGTCCGTTGCTAGCACCGAGCCTGGAGCCATGCCTCCAAACGCCAACCCAGACGAGCCGTGGCCACACAGCGGGCGCCGGCCGTCGGTGCAGCGCGAGGGGGGCATGTCGCCCGGCACGCCCATGCGGATTGGCGCTGCCTCGACGATGACTGCGGGCGACCTGACGCTAATGAACAGCGGCTTCACGTCGTACGCGAGCGGCAACAAGGCGGGGGCCTTTGCGGCTTGGCGCGATGTTGCCAGCCGCGGCAATGCCGAGGCACAGCTTAGGGTCGGGCTGCTCTACGAACGCGGCGAAGGCGTCGCTCAGGACATGATCGAGGCCTACCGTTGGTTGAAACTCGCTTCGGCACAATCACAACCACAGGCCGTGGAGGCGTTTCGGTTCGTGTCAGCCTCAATGGCCCCTGCGGAGCGTGCGATGGCTGAATCCTTGGCCAAAAATCCAAACACGCACTCTAAGAACGACCCCTAATCATATACGTGCATTAGTAATTTGCCATTTGAACAACCGCGTGTAGTATCGGCACTGACGCTTTCGCCAACCCCCTCGGCGTGTGAGTCGACTGCTGATGTACGACCCCTACTCGGTGCTCGGCGTTCCGCGTTCTGCGAACGACGACGAGATCAAACAAGCGTTTCGCGGGCTCGCGAAGCGCTTCCATCCCGACACGCCTGAAGGTGCAGCCGACAAGGGCCGCCGCTTCACGGACCTGTCCATCGCCTACGAGATTTTGGGCAACCAATCGAAGCGCCGGTCCTACGATCGGGGCGAGATTGACGCGCACGGAAACCCCCGCGCCGGGTACACGCCGCGGCCGGAGCCTGCGGTTGCGGAAGAAGAATTCGAGACTGGCGACGTCGCGACGGCGGAGCGTCCGCCCGAAGCCAAGAATGGTCACGCCAACGGCGAGGCGCACGGCTTTCGCGGGGCATTCGAACGGGCGTTCGGCGTCGGACCTGCGACCGAGAAGAAGAGCCGCGTCGAGGACCTCTTCGCTGAGTTCTTTGGCGAGCGTTCGGCGGGCCGCAAGCGCCCTGCACCGGGCAAGGGCCTCGACACACACTACGATCTGCACATCACGTTTGAGGAAGCAGCGCTCGGCGGCACTCGGCGCGTGAAGCTGCCTGCCGGCAATCGCTTCGACGTCAAGATTCCGGTTGGCGTGAACGAGGGCCAGACGATCCGTTTGCGCGGGCTCGGCGAAGCCGGCTTGCCGGGTGGACCCGCGGGCGACGCGCTGATCACGATCGCGATCGAGCCGCACCCCTATTTCCGCCGCGACGGACGTGACATTCATTTGGCGCTGCCGATCACGCTGAACGAAGCGCTGCACGGCGGCAAGGTGAAGGTGCCGACGCTTCAAGGGCCGGTCACGATGGCGGTGCCGCCGGGTGCGAATGCCGGGCAGTCGTTCCGTCTCAAAGGTAAAGGCATGCCAGGGACAGGATTGCAGGCGTCGGGCGATCAGCTCGTTACGCTCCAGATCGTGCTGCCGGACCAGTCGGATCCGCACTTGAGCGATATCGTGAAGCGGTGGGAAACGGCGCATCCGTATCAGCCGCGGCGTAAGTTCGGCGACGTGTGACGGTGGACGTGCCGTGCTTGCGCGCTAGAGTGCGCGCATGAGCAACGACAATCTCGACGCGCTGGCCGCGAGGCTGCTTCATCACTATGCCGACGGTCTTGAGCCCGGCCAATCCGTCGTTCCGGCGATTTGGCCGACCGCGGTTTTTCACCTTCCCGGCAATCCGTCAAACGCGCCTTATCAATACGGACGCTTTCACAATCCGACGTGGGAGGCGCTTGAGTCTGCGCTTGGCCTTCTCGAAGGGGCCGATGCCGTCGCATTCCCGTCCGGCATGGCCGCGATCGCGTCCGTGTTGTTCAGCACGGTCAAAGCCGGCGACCGCGTGCTGCTGCCGAGCGACGGCTACTACACGACGCGCGTTTTGTCGGAGCAGTTCTTGAAGCCGCTCGGTGTGACGATCAAGACGCGCGCCACGGCGAAGGTTCTTGAAGGTGGTTTTGCGGGCTATGCGCTCGTCGTGATCGAGACGCCATCGAACCCGGGGCTCGACGTTTGCGATATTCGCGAAGCGCATCGCTTGGCGAAGGCCGCGGGCGCCACGCTTGCCATCGACAACACGACGATGACGCCGCTGGGTCAGCGGCCGCTCGATCTGGGCGCCGACATCGTGATCTGTTCGGACACCAAGGCGATCAACGGGCATTCGGACACGTTGATGGGTCACGTCGCGACGCGCGACGG
>JANLXP010000848.1:0-1863 GCA_031365165.1 Alphaproteobacteria bacterium | reverse complement strand
ACGCCGCGTGGTGGAAGCTGCGCGCCGGTTACCAGGGCGTGAGCATGCCGATGCCGCGCACCGAGGCCGACTTCGACCCGGGCGCGAAATACCACATCCCCGGCAACACGCCGTACACGCGCTACTTCCTGTCGTTCATTCTGCAGTTCCAATTCCAAAAGGCGCTGTGCGAAGCGGCGGGCTTCAAGGGGCCGCTGAACGAATGCGACATCTACGGCAACAAAGCAGCCGGCGCGAAGTACATGGCGATGTTGCAAGCGGGTGCGTCCAAACCGTGGCCGGAAACGCTGCAAAAACTCACGGGCGGCAAGGCGATGGATGGCTCGGCGCTGATCGAATACTTCACGCCGCTGATGGGCTACCTCAAAGAACAGAACCAAGGCCAAAGCTGCGGCTGGAAATAACCGGAGGAACTATGCAATTGCTCGGCGGAAAAATGCGCGGCGCGATGTTCGGCGCCGCGCTCGCGATGGCCTGCGCCTTAGGCTCGACGGCCCTCGCGCCGACAGCCTCCGCCGAGCAGGTGCGAACGGCGCCCCACAACACGATGACGCCGTTCGCGTCCGACCGGCAGCTGAAGCGCTACTTGAAACGCACCCGCCGCGCGCAACGCCCTCCTGTACCTTCACCTTCAATGGTGCTGCCACCGGCTCCACCGCCGGCACCAGCGATGACCGATAGTGCTGCCCCATCCCAACCCGCAGCCGCAGGCGAAAGCATCACGAACACGCAAGAGGCGGGCGTCGACGAGGGCGGCATCGTCAAGATGCACGGCGACACGATCGTCATCCTACGCCGGGGCCGCCTGTTCACGGTATCGACCGGTCGCGGCGATCTCCGACCCATCGACTCGATCGACGCCTTCCCGCCCGGCACCAGCGGGCAGGGCGCCTGGTACGACGAAATGCTCGTTGCCGGAAACCGCGTCATCGTTATCGGCTACAGCTACGCGCGCGGCGGCACGGAGATCAACCGCTTCCGCATCGACGCGACCGGCAAGCTGGACTTCGAAGACGCCTATCACCTGCGTTCGAACGACTACTATTCGTCGCGTAACTACGCCTCGCGCCTGATCGGTCAAACGTTGATCGTCTATTCGCCGCTCTCGCTACCCTATGGCGGGGTCGACAATTTCGACTGGCTGCCCGGCGTTCGCCGCTGGACCGGCGATGCGAAGCGCCCGTTCAGCCGCATTGTCGGCGCGCGCCAAATCTACCTGCCGGAAAATCTCAGTGACCCGCACAACGCCGACATCGACACGCTGCACACGGTAACGTCGTGCGACCTCGCAGCACCAGCTCTGCGGTGTCAGGCGCAAGGCGTGCTCGGCTCGTCAAGCCGCACGTTCTACGTCTCCGGAAACGCGGTCTATGTGTGGGTCGGGAACAATCGCTACTACGCGGAGGAAAGCGGCAAGAGCCCGTCCGCCATGCTCTACCGCATGCCGCTTCGCGGTGGCAGACCGTCCGCGATCGGCACACGCGGCAACCCCGTCGACCAATTCTCGTTCCGCGAGGATTGGAACGAAGGCATATTGAACGTACTCGTACGCAGCGACGGCGGCGGCGACGCGATGTGGAATCCCGAATTTAACAGCGGCGCCGTCGCGCTATTGCGTTTGCCCCTCTACGCGTTCGGTGACGGCGACGAAGACGCACGCCAAGCGTACTATCGCAAACTCCCAACGCCGAGCCGCGACAGCTACTACACGATGCAAAACCGGTTCGTCGGCGACTACGTGCTCTACGGCACCGGAAACAGCTGGGGCCGCCCGCAGGATTCGAGCTCGTTGCTGTTCGTCGCTGCGGTTCGCGGTGGCGAAGCCGCACGCTTCGAACTGAAGCACGGCGTCGATCGCATCGA
>JANLXP010000830.1:0-2902 GCA_031365165.1 Alphaproteobacteria bacterium | reverse complement strand
CGCGGCGGTTTGGGCAGGCGTGCGTTTTGGCTTCGCAAATGCCCTCAAGCGTGCGGCACATCTATGCGCATTTTGCGCACAGCCCGGCTTCCGTTGCGCGCTACGCGGCGCTGATGAGGGGCGTCGGGTTCAGCGTTTCCGCTCATGCGAAAGACATCTGGACGGCGCCCGAGTGGGATTTGAAACGCAAGCTTTCGGGGGCCGCGTTCGTCACCGTTTGCAACAAGGCAGGGTATGAGCGACTGCTTGCGTTCGACGCGAAGGCGCCGCTGAAGCTGATCTACCACGGTCTGTCACGCGATGTGATTGCGCGCGCCGCGCGAGAGCAAACGCGCGACGGCGCCGAGGCGCGCGACCCTGTTCGCATTGTTTGCGTCGCGCGCGCCGTGGAGAAGAAGGGGTTGCGACGCCTCCTCGATGCGTTGGCGTTGTTGCCGCGTGAACTGTCGTGGCGGCTTGATCACTACGGCGGCGGCGAGTTGTTGGGCGAATTGAAAGGGAAGTCGCGCGCCCTTGGCTTCGACGGACGGGTCACTTGGCACGGGCCGCAGCCGCATCGCGAAATCATTGCTGCGCTCGATACTGGCGATCTCTTCGTGCTGCCAGCGGTCGTTGGCAGTGACGGTGACCGCGACGGGATACCGAACGCGTTGCTTGAGGCGCAGGCGCGCGGTCTGGCCGTGGTTGCGTCGCGCGTCGGTGGCATCGATGAGGCTGTTTCGGAAGGACGCACGGGTCGGCTTGTCGAACCGGGCGATGTCGATGCCTTGCAACGCACGCTGACCGAATTGATCCGAACGCCCGGCGCGCGCCAAGCGCTTGGTGCCGCGGCGCTTGAACAGGTCCGGCGCACCGGCGACGCGGAAACGGGGTATGATGAGATCGCTGCGTTGCTGAAGGAACGGATGAACGGCTGATGCGCGTCGCGTTCTATTCGCCGATGGCCGAGCCGGATGCGCGCGTTGCATCCGGTGTGCAGCGCATGGGGACATTACTGCAGCGGGCACTGAAGAGCGCAGGCATGGATGTCGCGCAGCCTAGATTGCCGCGCACCTATGAAGGACGCGGCGATGCGGAACGGCAAGGCGCCCTTAAAGCCGAGAGCGAGCAAGCGGCGGAGGCGCTCATCAAGGCCGTGCGCGAGGGGCGAGAGATAAAGCCTGATCTGTGGTTCAGCTATCATGTCTATTACAAGTCGCCGGATTGGATCGGGCCATCCGTTTCGCGCGCGCTTTCAATTCCGTATTTGATCGCCGAGGGATCGCACGCGCCCAAGCGCGCCGGCGGGCCTTGGGCGTTGGGGCATGACGGCTCGTCGGCGGCGCTTCGCGCAGCGGACCGGTTGCTTGCGATGACGGTGTTCGACCGCTTCTGCCTCGATCAGCTTGCACCGGGACGCGTGCGGGATTTGAAGCCGTTCATCGATGCCGCCGATTTCAATCTTACGCGGACGCCGGCAGCGCATGTGCGGTTCGTTGCGGTCGGGACCATGAAGGACGATCGGAAGCGGGCAAGTTATGCGCTCCTTGCGGCGGCCTTGCGGCGCGTCGATGTTCCTTGTTCGCTGCGCGTTGCCGGCGACGGGCCGCATCGGGGTGAGATCGAGGCGATGTTTGCGGGACTCGACGTTCAGTTCGCAGGGATGGTTTCGCCGGACCGCATTTCGACATTCTTGGCCTCGGGCGATGTGTTTGCTTGGCCGGGGCTCGGCGAAGCCTACGGGCTTGTGTTTCTGGAGGCGCAGGCCGCGGGCCTCGGAGTCGTTGCGTGCCGCGATCGTGGCGTGCCTGATGCTGTACAGGAGGACCGTACCGCGTTGTTGAGCGCGCCCGGGGATGTCACCGCTTACGCTGCGAATCTGAAGCGGATGGCCACCGACAGTACGTTGCGACAGCAGCTTGGCGAGGCCGGTCACGCCTTTGTTGCTCGGGAACGTGGCATTGAGACCGCGGCGCACACGCTTGCGGCCGTCATTGCGGAGGTTCGCTGAGTGAGCGCGCGCATCTTCATTTGGGTGCAGCATCTGCTGGGCTTCGGGCACTTTGCGCGGGCCAAGGTGGTGGCGGAAGCGTTGCGCGATGCGGGATTCGCGGTGACGCTTGCGAGTGGCGGGGTGACGCCGCTCGACGCGGTGCCGAAGGGCGTTTCGTTTGTGCAGTTGCCGGCCGCGCGCGCCAAGGATGATTTGTTCGACGAACTCGTCGATGAACGCGGGCTGGACGTCGACCACAGTTGGCACGAGGGCCGGCGCGACCGGTTGCTTGCAGCGTTTCGTCAAGTGCGGCCCGACGTGCTGATCACGGAGACGTTTCCGTTCGGACGGCGGCTGCTTGAGTTCGAGCTTATGGCTCTGTTGGACGAGGCGAAGCGTGCGCCTGCGCGTCCAAAGATCGTGTCGTCGGTCCGGGACGTGTTGCAGCGGCCGCGAAAAGATGTGCGCGCCACCGCGATGGTCGCGCGCGCACGCGACCTTTATGACGCCGTTATCGTTCATGGCGACCTTCAGGTGCTGCGCGTAGAGCAGAGTTTTCCGGAGAGGGAGGCTATCGCCTCGCGCTGCGTCTACAGCGGCTATATCTGTGCCGATATCCCGCAACGAACCGGCCTCCGGCGCGAGATTCTTGTTTCGGCAGGCGGTGGTGCGGCCGGGCACGGCTTGATTGCAGCGGCGCTTGAGGCGCGGCGTCACTGCCGTGCGGCGGACGCGCCTTGGACGTTTGTGACTGGGCCGCTGACGGCAATGCCACCGGCAGTTGACGGCGTCACGATGGTGCGGTCATTGCCGGATTTTCGTGCGCGGCTTGCGAACGCGGCCGTGTCGATTTCGCAGGCGGGCTACAACACGCTGATCGAGACGGTGAAGGCGCGCACACCCGCAATCGTTGTTCCGTTCGAGACGGAT
>JANLXP010000079.1:0-1112 GCA_031365165.1 Alphaproteobacteria bacterium | reverse complement strand
CGCACATTGGCCGGCGCATTCACAATCGGCGACTTAACGTTCCTGGCGGCGTCGTTCCGTCGCTTGAGTGGCCTCCTGGAAGGCCTCCTCGCTGGCTTTTCGTCGACCGCAAGCCAAGCGCTCTTCCTCGACGACCTCTTCTCCTTCTTCGATGTGACGCCTGAAATTCACTCGCCCAAAAACCCGAGGCCCTTCCCCCATCCCATCGCCCAAGGCTTCGTCTTCGAAAACGTCGGGTTCCGATATCCCGGCGCCACGCGTTGGGCCGTACGCCATTTGAACTTCACGCTAGAGGCTGGCGAAGTCCTGGCGCTCGTCGGCGAAAACGGCGCCGGCAAGACCACGCTGGTGAAATTGCTCGCACGCCTCTACGACCCCGACGAAGGCCGCATCCTCCTCGATGGGTACGACTTGCGCGAATACGACCTGGATGCTGTCCGCGCCAACATCGGCGTCATCTTCCAAGACTTCGTCCGCTTCAACCTGACGGCAGCCGACAACATCGCGGTCGGCCGCATCGATGCGCGTGGCGATCGCGCACGCATTGAGCAAGCCGCAGAACGCAGCCGCGCCGACGCCGTCATTGCCACGCTGCCGGAAGGGTACGATCAGATGATCGGCAAGCGCTTCAAGAACGGCGTCGACCTCTCCGGTGGCGAATGGCAAAAGGTTGCGATCGCGCGCGCCTATATGCGTGACGCGCAGGTTCTCATCCTCGACGAACCGACCGCGGCCTTGGACGCACGCGCCGAGTACGAAGTGTTCCAGCGCTTTGGGGAAGTGAGCCACGGCAAAACCGCCGTCCTCATTTCGCATCGCTTCTCAAGCGTACGCATGGCCGACCGGATACTCGTTCTCGCCGGCGGCACCGTGGAATCAGCAGGTACCCACGCCGAACTGATGGCCCAAGGCGGCCGCTACGCCGAACTCTTCGAGCTTCAGGCCGCGAGTTATCGCTAAGGAGGGAACCCGGCAGTGCCCTCCGCGTTACTTAAGATCGCGACCCAAGATCGCGGAGGTAGCGAAATGCATAGAGTTCTTTCGGCTTTGAAGGCACGAGGGGCATCGATGGCAGACAACGGCGCCATGCTGACCGTTCTTATCGTGTCCAC
>JANLXP010000748.1:0-1826 GCA_031365165.1 Alphaproteobacteria bacterium | reverse complement strand
ACATGCCGGCGGTGTATTCGGAAATGAAGTTTGCGTAGGTGTGGCCGCAGCGAACGCTCGCCAAAAAACGCGAAAGCGAGAGATAGGCTTCGGCGAGCGACTGATCGCGCGACCATGCCTGTGCCAGCGCGTCGAAGCGTGCGGCCATCTCTGCCGGCGTCGCGTAGCGGTAGAGGCCGGGGTGCATCGCTTCGTATGCTTGCCGCAATATGGCGACATCGGCGCCAAGGGTGCTCGCCTTTAGGTGGATTGCCGCGCGCGCCGCCATGACCGATGTGAGTGCGAGCGCGCTGCCGCCTACCAGTACGTCCCGTCGTGTGGTCATGCGTCCCCCGTATTGTCGAGGATTACGCGTCAAAACGGCAGGCGGATCACAGGTGCGGTTGATCCGGGCGCGAGGGTAGCCCGTAGTGTCATCGCATGGCCAGCAAAGACAGCGTTCCGCCCTCCATTGTTTGGTTTCGGCAAGACCTTCGGCTTTCGGACAACCCGGCGCTCGAGGCTGCGGTGGCGGCGAAAGGGCCGATCGTGCCGCTCTACGTGCTGGACGACGAGACGGCGGGGGCTTGGAAGACGGGCGGTGCTTCGCGCTGGTGGTTGCACAAGAGCTTGGAGGCGCTCTCGGCCGACCTGGCGCGGCGCGGGTCGCGCTTGGTGCTGAGGCGGGGGAGGGCGGATCGGGTGCTGCCCGACGTCGTCGCCGAGACGGGCGCGCGGGCGGTTTATTGGAACCGGGTTTATGAACCCTTCGCGACAGCGCGCGACGCCTCGCTGAAAGAGACTTTGAAGGCCGCCCAGGTGACCGTGGGCAGTTTCAATGGGTCGCTGCTCAAAGAGCCAGGGGAGGTGAAGACCGGTAGCGACGGGCCGTTCAAGGTGTTCACGCCGTTTTGGCGCGCGGCGCTTTCCACGATTGAGCCTATGCCAGCGCTGGCTGCGCCGAAGTCTTTGCGGCCGCCTGTGCGTTGGCCGCGGTCGGATGCGCTCAGCGATTGGCAGTTGCTGCCGACGCGGCCGGATTGGGCGCGTGGGTTCGCGCCGGTCTGGACGCCCGGCGAAGCGGGTGCGCAGGCGAGGCTCGCTGACTTCATCGATGATGCGTTGGTGCGTTACGCGGAGGGTCGCGACCGGCCGGCGGAAGAGAACACGTCGCGGCTCTCACCGCATTTGCATTGGGGCGAGATTAGTCCGCGCCAAGTGTGGCACGCGATGCAGACGGCGAAACAATCGCGTGGCGCGGAAGGGAGCGCGGACAAGTTTTTATCGGAGATCGGTTGGCGCGAATTTTCGTACCATTTGCTCTATCATTTTCCGACGTTGCCTGAGCGCAACTTCCGGCCGGCGTTCGATGCGTTTCCTTGGGACGACAATCCGGCGGCATTTCGCGCGTGGTCGAAGGGGGAGACGGGGTATCCGATCGTCGATGCGGGGATGCGCCAGCTCTGGGCGACGGGCACCATGCACAATCGCGTGCGGATGGTGGCGGCATCTTTTCTGATCAAGCACCTGATGATCCGCTGGCAGCGGGGCGCGGCTTGGTTTTGGGATACGCTGGTGGACGCGGACCTCGCGAGCAACTCGGCGAGTTGGCAGTGGGTGGCGGGGTCTGGCGCGGACGCTGCACCATACTTCCGGGTGTTCAATCCGGTCCTGCAGGGCGAGAAGTTCGATCCGGAGGGCGTCTATGTGCGGCGCTGGGTGCCCGAGCTTGCGGCGTGCGATACGCGCTTCGTGCACCGCCCGTGGGAGGCGCCGAATGCACGCGCGCTTGGCTATCCGCCGCCAATCGTGGAGCACGACCGCGCGCGGGCCCGGGCGCTAGCCGC
>JANLXP010000738.1:0-2693 GCA_031365165.1 Alphaproteobacteria bacterium | reverse complement strand
AAGCAGGCGGCGAGCTTTCCGACCCAAGCTTTCAATTCGTCTTTCATGGCCAGCGGCGTTACGCCGTGCCGCACGATGATTAGATCGCGATCCGGCGCGATGATCGTGAACTGCCCCTCATAGCCGTTCGCCGAGAACGATCCCGGGCCGCCGAAATCCAACCACCAGTGCGCGCCATAGCGATTGGCATCGACGCCTGCCTGCTGAAACGTGGGCGTTCGCGCATAGTCGACCCAGCGCTCCGGCAAAAGCCGGTGGCCTTCCCAAACGCCGTCGCGCAGATAGAGCAGCCCAAAGCGGGCGAAGTCGCGCGCCGTCATGAAGCAGTAGCTTGAGCCGATGAACACGCCCGAGGCGTCGAACTTCGGAATGGCGGAGCGAATGCCCAGCGGCTCGAACAATCGCGAGCGCATGAACTGCTCGAAGTCTGGGCCATAGGCGTTGAGCACGCGCGAGGCGATACGGCTCACGATATTCGTCGTGCCGCTCGCGTAGGACCAAAACGCGCCGGGTTGATGCTCCAAAGGCTGCGAAGCCGCGTACGCCGCGACGTCGTCTTTGCCGTCTTGAAACAGCATCGCGATCACGTCGGATGGTCTGCCGCCCGGTGCATAATCTTCGATGAACTTGAGCCCGCTCGACATCCGCAAGAGCTGATCGAGTGTGATGGCGCGCCGCGTATCGTTCGCCCATTCCGGCACATCGGCTGGCGCGGATACATCGAGCTTGCCCTCCTTCACCAAGAAACCGATCAGCGCGTGCGTGATGCTCTTAGCCTTCGACCACGAATGATGCGTGCTCGATGCATCGAATCCTTCGCCGTAGCGCTCAAACGTGATGCGGCCGCTCTGCACGATCAGCAGTGCATGCGTCTCGCCCAGCGTGGGTGTCGATTTCGCTGCAAATGCCTCGCCGACCAGCGCGTCGAGTGCCCCGCGGTCGACATCCTGCAACGTTCCACTTGGCCAATCGTGCGTCGGCCACGGCGTATCAAGAGGCTGACGTGGAAGCGACAAAAGGGACATGGCCAACCCCGTGGGATAGATGTGCGAATGGTTCTCGCACGGGGGTTGTTGGCGGAGGAAGGGGAAATCGGGGGATGCGCGCGAATGCGGCGGCCATCCTCCACATAAGGATATGGGGCTGAAATTTCGAACAACAAGACTAAACCCCGCCAACCTTTTCCTTTAGAAAGCACGCCCCGTCGGACCCAGGAGCCAAGCCCTTTGCCGGAACAACCGCACCAGCTCAGCGCCAATCACGGCCGCGTATGGATCTGACGCAAGGGCCGATTGCGCGCACGCTCCTGATGTTCTCGCTGCCGGTGCTGGGTTCCAGCGTTCTGCAATCGCTCAACGGCTCGATCAATGCGATCTGGGTCGGGCGCCTGCTCGGCCCGGAAGCGCTGACGGCGACGGCAAACGCCACTCTCATCCTTTTGCTGCTGCTGGGCACGATGTTCGGCGTGGGCATGGCCGCCACGATCATGGTGGGGCAAGCGATGGGGGCGAAAGACCTGCCGCACGCGAAGAAGGTGGTGGGCACGACGGCGAGCTTCTTTGTCGGCATATCGTTGGTTCTGGCGATCGGCGGGTTCACCGCGTCGGAACAACTGATGCGCTGGATGGGTACGCCGGAAGAAGCGCGGCCACTGGCCGAGGCCTATCTGCGCGTCGTTTTCCTCTCGATGCCATTCATGTGTTTCTTCGCGTTCCTCGTGATGGTGCAACGAGGTGCGGGCGACGCGCGAACTCCGTTTTGGTTCATGACGCTGGCGACGCTTCTGGATGTCGTCCTCAACCCGCTTCTCATCAGCGGCCTTGGGCCGTTCCCACGCTTAGGGATTGCAGGCTCGGCAACGTCGATGTTGCTCTCGCAAGCGATCGGTATGACGGCGCTGCTTGTCTATCTCTACTGGCGCAAAGCTGACCTGCGCCTTGCGGGTAGCGAACTCCACTATCTGAAGCCGGATGTCGCGCTTTTGCGCACTGTGGTGTTCAAGGGTTTGCCGATGGGCGCGCAGATGCTGGTGATCTCGTCGTCGGCGCTCGTCATGATGTCGATGATCAACACCTATGGCGCGGAAACGACGTCCGCGTATGCGGTGGCGGTGCAGCTTTGGACCTATGTTCAAATGCCGGCGATGGCGATTGGGGCGGCGGTTTCGGCCATGGCGGCACAGAACGTCGGTGCCGGAAAATGGGATCGCGTCGAGCACAGTGCCTATGCCGGCGTTCTCATCAACGTGGCGCTGACGGGCAGCCTGGTCGTCCTGCTCCATCTGCTTGATCCGTTGATCGTCGAGCTGTTCTTGCCCGGGAGGCCAAACACGATCGCGATTGCCGAGCACATCAACACCATTGCCGCGTGGAGTTTTGTCTTATTCGGCGTCACGTTCGTGTTGTTCGGCGTCGTGCGTTCCACCGGTGCGGTGATGCCGCCGCTGGTGGTTCTCTTCATCTCGCTCTTCGTCGTGCGTATCGGTTTTGCCAAGCTGCTCGAACCCAGTTGGGGCCAAGATGCAATTTGGTGGAGCTTTCCCGTCAGCATGGCAGTCTCGGTGTCGCTCGCCATCGCCTACTATCGCTTCGGCGGGTGGCGAACAGCCCGCATGGGACCGCCCGCACGTGAAGTCGAAGACGCACCCGACACTGGTCTCGGCGCGCCGCCGCTCGACGCGGCGGCCGTCAACA
>JANLXP010000737.1:0-2090 GCA_031365165.1 Alphaproteobacteria bacterium | reverse complement strand
CGCGGCGTCGGACGAGGCGACTTCGGGCTCCGTCATGATGAAGGCCGAGCGGATCTCGCCTGCGAGCAATGGGGTCAACCACTTCTTCTGCTGCGATTCGTTGCCGTAACGCTCCAGCACTTCCATGTTGCCGGTGTCGGGCGCGGAGCAGTTGAAAACTTCAGAGCCGAAGCCGACGCCGCCCATCATTTCGGCGAGCGGTGCGTATTCGAGGTTCGTCAGGCCCGCGCCGTGCTTGCTCTCGTTCAAGAACAAGTTCCAGAGGCCTTGGGCTTTCGCTTTTGCTTTCAACTCCTCGACGACCGGCACCACGATCCACGGATTGCCCTTCGCGCGGGCTTCGGTCATCTGGTCGTTGTAGGTCTTCTCGGCCGGATAGACGAACTTGTCCATGAAGTCGCCGACGCGCTTCATCCATTCCTTCTGCCGGGGTGTGTAATCGAAGTTCATTTTGTTCCTCCTTCAGACAATGACGACGGCGGCGACCTTAGCCCCGGGGTGCGCCTCAACCTAGGGGGATTTGTTTGCGCATCCGTCGCAGCAGGCGTAAAACCAGGGCCATGGATTTGCGCCTGCGCAGATTGGCTGAGCACCTTCGCAGCCGGCCCCGTGTCGCGGACTTCTCACCCGCGGCGGTCGACCCCGATCTGTTGCCGCATGTGTTTGTTCTCGATGTCGAGTCCGGTCAGGATCCGATCAGGTTGCGCATCCGGCTTGTCGGCACGGCACTCGACCAAGCATTTCAGAGGCCGTTGGCCGGATTACATTTGGAAAACTTCATTCATGGGCCGCGCGGCGCGGATGTCGTGGAAGGCTTCCATCTGTGCGCTACCTCGCATGAGCCAATCTGGATGCGCCAGGTCGTGCGCATTCGCGAGCATCTGCCGCGCTTCGTGGAGGGCATCGCGTTCTATCTCGACCCGGATCGCGTGTACGGCGGACTCGTCGTCGGCGAACTTCCGACTGACGTCAGCGAAGGCAGTTTCGAGAGCCACCCCGTTTACTGACGGCGGGCCCGGAAAAACTCTTTGAGTAGCGTCGCGGCGGTGGCCTGCGTGTCACCGGCTATTTGCGCAACCTCGGGACGATGGTGACACGTCGGCTGTTCGAAGAATTTCGGGCCATGAGCGACGGCCCCGCCTTTAGGATCGGCGGCCGCGTAGACGAGGCGTTTGATGCGCGCGAATGAGATCGCGCCGGCGCACATCGCACAAGGTTCGAGCGTCGCGTAAAGCGTGGCGCCTACCAGGCGCTCGTTACCCAGACGCTTTGCCGCCGAACGGATGACCAGCATTTCGGCGTGGGCGGTCGGGTCCTTCGTTTCGACGATCATGTTGCCGGCGGAGGCCAGCATCTCGCCGGGGTCCGGCCCGACGAGGACGGCGCCCACGGGGACTTCGCCGCGCATGGCCGCGGCTTCAGCCTCGGCGAGGGCGACATCCATCCAGCGGTCGTCGGCTTGCGTCATCATTTCCGTATGCCCTTCGCACGCCTCTGGTACAACCCCGGCCATGAGCGACAAAGAGGTCGGAGACGGCGATCGCATCGCCAAAGTTTTGGCGCGGGCGGGCGTTTGTTCGCGGCGGGATGCGGAGCGTTTGATTGCGGAAGGGCGTGTGGCCGTCGACGGCCACGTGCTGGCGACGCCTGCCTTCAAGGTTAAGGCCGGGGCCAAGATTTTGGTCGACGGGAAGCCAGTGAAGGAGCCCGAGCGGGCGCGGCTCTTTCGCTATCACAAGCCGAAGGGCCTCGTGACCACGCATCGCGACGAGAAAGGGCGCGCGACCGTATTCGAAAACCTGCCGTCGGGCATGCCGCGCGTCATTTCGATCGGGCGGCTCGACTACAATTCAGAAGGGTTGCTGCTGCTCACGAACGATGGCGAGCTCGCGCGAAAGCTGGAACTGCCATCGAGCGGATGGATCCGGCGCTACCGCGTGCGCGTGTTCGGGAAGTTGGTGCAAGCTGATCTCGACCGGTTGCTCAAAGGCGTCGAGATCGAGGGCGTGAAGTATCAACCCTTCGAGGCGAAACTCGATCGCCAACAAGGCGGGAATGCTTGGGCGACGATTGCGCTTAAAGAGGGCAAG
>JANLXP010000724.1:0-2579 GCA_031365165.1 Alphaproteobacteria bacterium | reverse complement strand
GATTCCCGCAAGACGCAACAGCCCGCCGGGGAGAGCGACCTGTTTGCGCGCACTGAGGCCGACATCGCGGTCGGCCGGGTGGAGGTCATGCAGGACCAGGTACACGCAGGCTTGAAGCTGTTCGGCGCGTCGCTGCACGATGCCGAGGTGTCGGTTGAGGGCGATGCGTTGCGGCGCCTGCAAGGGGTGGTCGCGCGGTACAATGAACTACGCTCAACGGCATGCGCGAAACGGGTTACGGGTGGCAATATGTGTCCGCCCGCGCCATATCATCCGGCATGGTCATTGGCCGGGTCCGGTTCATCGATTTCCGGCGCCGACTTGAAGCGGATGGCTGAGGAGATGCAGAACGAAATGATGCCGTTCTGGAACGCGGTGTGCGTCAAGGCGAAAGCCAAGTCCGGCAACGAGCAGTTTTGCGCCATCGAATGACGTCATCGCTCAAAATCGCTTTCGCACAGCTGAACCCCACAGTCGGGGACGTTCAAGGGAATTTGGCGAAGGCGCGTAAGGCGCGCGCCGATGCGGCTGCGATGGGCGCGGACATCGTGCTCTTCAGCGAGTTGTTCATCGTGGGTTATCCGCCCGAAGACTTGGTGCTGAAGCCGGCGCTACAGGCCGACGCGCGTGCTGCAGTCGAGCTACTCGCCAAGGAGACGGTGTCAGGGCCCGCAGTCTTGATCGGAACGCCGTGGGTCGAGGGCGGCAAACTCTACAACGCGCTGGCTTGCCTCGACGGCGGTGTCGTGAAGGCCGTCCGGTTCAAGGTGGATCTGCCGAACTACGGCGTGTTCGACGAGAAACGCGTATTCACGCCGGGGCCGATGCCGGGGCCGATCGAGGTGCGCGGGGTGCGCATTGGCGTGCCGATTTGCGAGGACATCTGGAAGGGCGATGTCGTCGAGTGCATCACGGAGACGGGCGGCGAGTTTCTGCTGGTTCCGAATGGCTCTCCGTTCGAAGCGACGAAGGAAGAGACACGACTGAACATCGCCGTATCGCGCGTGGTCGAGAGTGGACTTGCGCTCGCGTATCTCAACCAGATCGGTGGCCAGGACGAACTCGTGTTCGACGGCGCGTCGTTCGTGCTCAATCCCGATCGCAGTCTGGCCCTGCAAATGCCGGCGTGGTCGGAGGCACTGACTCTCACGCAGTGGCGGCGCGACGGCAAGCGTTGGATTTGCGAGCCGGGTGCGAAGGCCGATGTGCCGGAGGGGCTTGGTTCGGTTTATCACGCGATGATGCTGGGGCTTGGTGACTACGTTCGTAAGAACCGTTTCCCAGGCGTCGTGTTGGGCTTGTCGGGCGGTATCGACTCGGCGCTGACGGCGGCTGCCGCGGTCGACGCATTGGGCAAAGATCGCGTGCGCTGCGTGATGATGCCGTCGCAGTATACGTCGAAAGACAGTTTGGACGACGCGGCCGATGTCGCTCGGTTGTTGGGCGTTCAGCTGGACAATATTCCGATCGAAGAGGGTGTTAAGGCGTTCGGGGCGATGCTCGGGCCGTTGTTTGCAGGCCGCACGCCCGACACGGCCGAGGAGAACATTCAATCGCGTATCCGCGGCGTGACGTTGATGGCGCTGTCGAACAAGTTTGGGCCGATGGTCTTGACCACCGGCAACAAGTCGGAAATGTCGGTGGGCTATGCGACCCTCTATGGCGACATGTGCGGCGGGTACAATCCGCTCAAAGACCTCTACAAGATGCAGGTGTTCGCGCTGTCGCGGTGGCGCAACCAGCATAAGCCAGGCGGCGCTCTGGGGCCCTCTGGCCGGGTGATGCCGGAGCGCGTGATCGACAAGCCGCCCAGCGCAGAGTTGCGCGCGAACCAGAAGGACGAGGACTCGCTTCCGCCCTATCCGAAGCTGGACGATATCCTCGAGTGCCTGGTCGAGAACGAGATGCCGGTGGAAGAGATCATGAAGCGCGGCCACGACCTCGCCACGATCAAGCGGGTCGAGCAATTGCTCTCAACCGCCGAGTACAAGCGTCGCCAGGCCCCGCCGGGTGTCAAAATCACGCGCCGGAACTTCGGCCGAGACCGCCGGTATCCGATCACGAATGCCTTCCGGGACGCGACGTGACCCGCTAATACAGCGCCTATGACAACCGTTGTTCGCTTCGCGCCCAGTCCTACGGGCAAACTTCACGTCGGCAATATTCGCGCGGCGCTCACGAATTATTTGTTCGCGCGCAAGACGGGCGGCAAGTTCCTGCTGCGGCTCGACGATACGGATACCGAGCGTTCGACCGAAGAGAACGCGCAGGGCATTCATGCCGATCTGGCGTGGCTTGGGTTGAAGCACGACCTGTTCGCGAAGCAGTCGGCGCGCGCGGGTGAGCACAATGCGGCGGCCGACAAACTGCGGGCAGCTGGCCGGCTCTATCCTTGTTATGAGACGGCGGACGAGCTCGACCGGCGGCGCAAGCGGCAGCTCGCGCAACACAAGCCTCCCGTCTACGACCGCGCGGCGCTAAGCCTGACGGCGGAACAGCGCGAGGAGCTCGAGGCCAAGGGGCGTAAGCCGCATTGGCGGTTCAAGCTCAGTGGCGACGGCGTCGAGTTCAACGACGTG
>JANLXP010000711.1:0-1853 GCA_031365165.1 Alphaproteobacteria bacterium | reverse complement strand
GGGTCGAACAGCAGCACGCAATCGGCTGGCGCGCCGTCGCGCCCCGCGCGCCCAGCCTCCTGCACGTAACTCTCAAGCGAACCGGGCGCGTGATAGTGCAAGATGGAGCGGATGTTCGGCTTGTCGATGCCCATGCCGAACGCGCTCGTCGCGACCATCAGCATGCGCCCCTTGGGCTCCATAAAGCGCCGCTGCGCCGTCGCACGTTCAGTCGGGGACATCTTGCCATGATAACGTACGGCCTGAATGCCGACGCGCTTCAACACGTGGGTCAACTGGTCGACCATCACTGTCGTCGCGCAATAGATAATGCCCGGGCGCTGCAAACCGCGGATGAGCATACCCACGGTGGCGTTCTTCTGAGCACCTGGCACCACCTCGACTGCCAGCCGCAAGTTCTTGCGATGCGGGGACGCGGTCAACACCAACGGCTTGGCGAGGTCCATACGCGCCGCAATGTCCTCGCGCACGCGCGGGGTAGCGGTCGCAGTGAGCGCCAATACCGGTGGGCCGCCAAGCCGCGTCCGCGCCTCGCCCAGGCGCAAATAGGACGGCCGGAAATCGTGTCCCCATTCCGAGACGCAATGCGCCTCGTCCACGCAGAGCAACGCCGGCCGCGCCCGTTCGATCAATGGCGCCGTCGCCTTGGATTCGATCGTCTCCGGCGTGGTGAGAACGACAAGCCGTCCGCCACGCCCTAGCCGCGCCGCAGCCGCGCGCCGTTCCGCGGCGCTCAATCCGCTGTGGAAGCAGACGACGGGAACGCCGCGCGCCTTCAACGCCCGCTCCTGATCGGCCATCAACGCGATCAACGGCGACACGACGACGGTCGGCCGCTTCAAGATCATCGCTGGCACTTGATAGATGAGCGACTTGCCGAAGCCCGTCGGCAGCGCCACCAGAACGTCGCGCTTGGCCAGCACGGCCAACATCGCCGCCTCCTGCTCGCGTGCGAGCCGTTTAATGCCAAACACGCGCCGCGCCACCCGCCGGCATTCGTCAAGCTGGGTCATGGAGATTTTAAACCTTGGTCCCTTTAAAGCGGCGCATAGCTGGCGCAGGCGAAAAGGCGTAAGCTCCGTCCACCGCATCACATTCGCAACGAAGGAGACGCCGGTCCATGCGCAAAATCGCTCTTCTAATCATGTTGCCGTTGTTCCTCTTTCAATCGAGCGCGGTGTCGACGCAGCCGTTCGGTCCACCTCAGCCGCCGATTTTGAACGGATGCTCCGAGAACGCGTTGTTTGCGATCCTCAATTCGGATCGAGGACGATATTGCCTCGATACGATGTTGCCGAGGCAAGCAAATGCCGCGTCCGATTACTCTGTGTTTTGCAATGCCGGGAAATGGGGCTGTTGCATCAAGTCGGCAGGCTTCGCCAATTGCAAGGTCGAGGGCGTTATACCCGTATCCAGGCGGCCGAAACTGCCTGCGACGCGCGATCTGAACTGAAACAAATATCTTCAAGCGTAGCCCTTTAGAAGCCAGCCGATGAAAGCTC
Source organism: Alphaproteobacteria bacterium (assembly GCA_031365165.1). GTDB lineage: Bacteria > Pseudomonadota > Alphaproteobacteria > Micropepsales > Micropepsaceae > SZUA-430. Next base: position 351 of record JANLXP010000711.1, on the reverse strand, counting down.
CCCACGAACTTCCCGTGATCGACATCGCCCCGCTTCTCTCGGGCACCTATGATCGCACGCGCGTCGCCCGTTCGATCGAATCCGCCTGCCGCGATACCGGGTTCTTCTACATCACCGGGCACGGCGTCGCGCCGGAGACGATAGCGCGCCTCGACAAGGCCGCACGCGCGTTCTTCACACTGCCCGAAGATGAGAAGATGAAGATCGCGATGGCGCGCGGCGGACGCGCGTGGCGCGGCTTCTTTCCGGTCGGCGGCGAACTCACGTCCGGAAAGCCGGATTTGAAAGAAGGCGTCTACTTCGGAACGGAACTTGGACCCGCCGATCCGCGCGTGAAGGCGGGCGTGCCCA
>JANLXP010000670.1:0-1224 GCA_031365165.1 Alphaproteobacteria bacterium | reverse complement strand
CCGAACGCGAAGCCATGATCCAAGCCGTCGCGGCGCACCCGGAAGCGGACATCGTCGCCGCCGGCACAAGTGACGGCGCCGTTTGGTTCGAAGAAATCGGCGATCCCGGAACGAACTTCGTGATGTTGAATGCCGCGAAGATCACGGCCCTGGCGTTCTCGCCGGAAGGCACCCACCTCGCAATCGGCGATGAGGAAGGCAACGGGGCCGTCGTGCCGCTGACCTAATCCTTCTGCTCGCCGAAGAACTCTTTGACCTTGGCAAAGAAGTTTGTGGTCTTCGGCGAATTCTGCGCGCTGCCAGCTTTCTCGAAGTCGCGCAACAACTCTTGCTGTTTCTTGGTCAGGTTCACCGGCGTTTCGACCAGCACCTCGACGATCAGATCGCCGTGCGGGCCTTGGCCCCGCAAGCCCGGCATACCTTTGCCGCGCACGCGGAACTCTTTGCCCGACTGCGTGCCCTCTGGAATGGCGACGCGCACGCGCCCGCCGCCCAGCGTCGGCACCTCGACGTTGCCGCCAAGTGCCACCGTGGAAAAGCTCACCGGTACGCTGCAATGCAAATCGGCATTATCGCGCTTGAAGAGCGGATGCGTCGCGATCGAAAGGAAAATGTAGAGGTCGCCCTTGGGCCCGCCACGTAAGCCCGCTTCGCCCTCGCCGGCGAGCCGGATGCGCGTCCCGTCTTCGACACCCTGCGGAATGTTGACGTTGAGCGTGCGCTCGCGCTGCACGCGCCCGCTGCCGGAGCAAGAACGGCACGGGTTCTTGACCACGCGCCCAAGCCCCTGACAGGTCGGGCACGTCCGCTCGATCGTGAAGAAGCCTTGCTGCGCGCGCACTTTGCCGACGCCAGAACACGTCGGACACGCTTGCGGCTTGGACCCCGCCTCGGCGCCGGAACCGCTGCACGCCTCGCAGGCGACAGAACCCGGTATGCGGATCGTCGCGGTCTTGCCCGCATACGCATCGTCGAGCGAGATTTCCATGTTGTAGCGCAGGTCCGACCCGCGCGACGCGCGTTGCGCACCGCCGCCACGGCGCGTACCCATGAACTCGCCGAAGAGATCGTCGAACACGTCCGTGAACGAGGTCGAAAAGTCGAATCCGGCACCGGGGCCGCCGCGTGAGCCGCCGGGACCTTCGAATGCCTGATGTCCGTACTGATCGTAAGCCGCGCGCTTCTGATCGTCTTTGAGAATGTCGTAGGCTTCGTTCAGCTCTT
>JANLXP010000636.1:0-8152 GCA_031365165.1 Alphaproteobacteria bacterium | reverse complement strand
GCCGGACGGCGTGAGCACGCGCCAGATTTGGCGGAGCAAAGGCCGCAGCGTTTCCGTGGTCTCGAGCAGATGGGCGACGACGATACGGTCGATCGAGGCATCGGGGAGGGGTAGCGCGCTTTCGTCGGCAAGTCCCGTGAGATTCGCGGTTTGCGACGGCCAGTAGGCGACGCCTTGCTGGGCGGGCATCAAGGCGATCACGCGTTCCGCTTCACCTTGGAACGGACGCAGATAGGGCGTCGCATACCCTAGGCCCAGAACCGACATGCCTTTAACGTTCGGCCAAACTTCGCGCAGGCGCGTGCGGATGTAACGGCGCGCGATTTGGCCCAGTTCCCGCTCGTAAAAGGCATGGAGCTCGCTGGCGTCAAGGTGCATGGCGGACCGTCAACCAGCTGCCTCGGACGCCGTCTTCTTCTTCAAATGCCTGATCCAGCGCGCATCGAGGTTGGCGATCGGGAAATAGATGAACACGTCGGTCGTGCCGAACTGATGGTCGATCACCGCGCCGTCCCCGATTTGTGCACCCGAACGGCAGTAACCTTTCACCAGCGGCGGTAGCGAGCGAAGACCTTCGGCGGGGTCGATCTGATCTTTCGGGATCAGGTCCATCGACACGTAACGTGACGGGAGCGCACGCACGGCGGCCGCTTCTTTCGTCCCTTGGAAGTGGTGCAAATAGGAGAGCTGCAGCGCCAAGGCCTTCGGGTCCGTTCCCGGAAGCGACGCGCAACCGAACAGGAACGCGACGTCGTGGCGGAGCACATAGACCAGAAGGCCGCGCCAGAGCAGCTGCATCGTGGGGCCGGTGCGGAACTCTTTCTCGACGCAAGAGCGTCCGAGTTCGAGCATGCGTTCACCGGCGCGCGCTTTGATCACGGCGGAGATGTCGTATTCGCTGGCGGTGTAGAAGCCGGTCGGCGAGCGGGCCGCCGCGTCCTCACGCATCAAGCGATAGGTCGCCACGACGCGATTGTTGTCGTCGCGGTCGACGACGAGCAAGTGTTTGCAGATCGGATCGTACGCGTCGAAGTCGCGCCCCGACGCCGCCATTTCGGGCGAAGGCTTCGCACTCATCTCGCGGTAGAAGACGTCGTAGCGCAAGCGCTGTGCAGCCTCGACCTCGGCCGGTGTCGTCGCCAGACGCACCTCGAGTGAGCCCGAGCTATCGAGAATAGGTTCGCTGCCCGCGTTTTGCGGCGTGGTGCCGGTCATTCGAGTTTCCGCGGGCACGAACTGGCCCGCTTAGCGTTGCTTCGGCCGCAATTTAGGAGACTTACGGGGGTCGTTGCAAACGCTGTGCTGGACTTAACGGGCTCAAGCGGGCATGCCTCGAATCTCCCTTATTCTGCGTTGAGGCCCCCATGACTCCAGCGGATGAAAGCGCCAAGCGACGCTCCGATTGGCTCGCCCATGCTGTGCTCGTGCTGGGTAACCGTAAGACCGCTTCGATGCTCGCCCTGGGGTTTGCGTCAGGACTGCCGTTTGCCTTGTTGACCGGCACGATCAACGCCTGGTTCAGCGCGGCCAAGGTCGATCTTGCGACGATCGGCGTTCTGTCGTGGATCGGCCTCGCCTACGCGTTCAAATTTCTGTGGTCGCCGATCGTCAACGTCGCCCCATTGCAGGCGTTCGGGCGCCGGCGCGGTTGGATGTTGATTTGCCAGGCGGTCATCACGCTCTCGATTTTGGTGATCGCGGCCCAAGACCCCGGCGCTGGGTTGGGGGTGATGGCCGTTGCCGCCGCGGTCGGCGCGTTCGCATCGGCGACGCAAGATATGTCGATCGATACATGGCGCCTTGAGGTTGCCGACGATATGACGCCACTCGACCTGTTGTCGGCGGTTTATCAGTTTGGCTATCGCATTGCCGCCTTCGTCGGCGGGGCCGGCGCGCTGCTGCTTGCCGATCAGTTGCCGTGGAACGGCGTGTTCGTGGTCGCTGCCTTCGTCATGGCGGCAGCTATGCTGGGCACGTTGGCCGCGCCCGAACCCGAGATTCGTCCAATTCCAACCGATGAAGGGGGGAAGGCGAGAAACACACCGGTGCTTCGCGCTTATGTCGTCGGCGCGATCCTGCTGGCGTGGGCTTGGGCCGGCTTTGTGTTGATTTCCTTCATGATCATGGCGGTGACGTCACCGACGCCGCCCGACGCAAAGGCGTTTACCGCGACCTATGGGCCGCTGATCGTCGCCGCCACCGTGATCTTTCCGTGCGCGCTTGCGGCGTGGATGGTGCAGCGCGGCTTTGGCAGCGACATTCGAGCGCCGGTGCCGGGTTTCTTGGCCGGTATTGCCGAGCGGTTCTATGCCGTGATCGTCGAGCCGTTCGTGGAATTGATGTCGCGGCTGAAGTGGGCGGCGATTTTGGTTCTGATCGTGATCTTGAGCTACCGCATTACGGATTCGATCTGGGGTCCCTTCGCCTATCCATTCTATCTCGGCGAACTCAAGTACACGAATTCGGAAGTCGCGCTGGCTTCGAAGATGATCGGCGTCGCGATGCTGTTGATCGGTATTTTGGCGGCGGCCTGGGCGCTGGTGAAGCTGGGGCGGATGTTGTCGATGGTGATCGGCGCGATCGTGGCTGCGATCACGAACCTGCTTTACGTCGACCTTGCGAACGGCAGTCCGGTCATCAGTTCGTTCCTTAACACGACCGGTATCGGCCCCGTGTTCACAAGCATGGGCGTGAGCGAGCGCTTGCTCTGGTTGATCACTGCGATCGCGGGCGAGAACATTGCCGCCGGATTCGCGGGCGCAGTGTTCGTCGCCTATGTCTCGTCGCTTGCCAATAAGATGCATGGCGCCGTGCAGTTTGCGGTGTTCAGTTCGCTGACGATGCTGATCGGCACGCTTGGGCGCGGCGCGCTGGGTGAGATGATCAAGACCGACGGCTATGCGTCAGTGTTCATCTTCACAATGTGGTTGGGTGGCATTGCGGTCGTTGCTTGCCTGCTCGAATGGTGGCGCCAGTCGCGAAACGGAACAGCGCACTAAGCGGTTTTGGCGACCGTGCTGACAGCGGGCGAAAAGCGTCTGAGGACTGCCCGCAACGCGTCGAGGTTCAAAGGCTTCGCCAGGAAGTCGTCCATACCGGCGTCGACGCAGATTTGACGGTCGCCTTCGAGCGTCGAGGCGGTTAGGGCCACGATCGGCAGCCGGCCGCGGCGGCGGCCTGCTTTTTCCTGTGCGCGGATGCGGTGCGTCGCCTCAAGGCCATCCATCTCCGGCATGTGGACGTCCATGAGTACGAGGTCGTATGGCGCCACAGCGAGCGCTTCGACGGCTTCGCGGCCGTTCGCGACCGTGTCGACGCGGTGACCCATCTTGCCGAGCAGCGCGGTCGCCAGCATGACGTTGATGCGATTGTCTTCCGCGACCAGGATACGCATGCTGACGCCATCGTTTGAGAGGGCGGCGGGTGCGTGATCTTCGGCAAGTGCTGGATCGCCAGCGACCGTATCTTGACCGTTCAGCACCGCAGCGACGCGTTGAATGAGCGACGTGCGGCGGATCGGTTTGATGAGATAGCCGTTGAAGCCAGCAGACTGGAACGTGGGCAATGCTGCACGTTCGCTGGCCGGCAACAGCACGATCGTCTTCACGCCTTGGAGGCGCGCTTTCAGGCGCACGAGAAGTTCGGTGGCCGGCGCGCTACCGGCGCGGCTGTCCATCAACAACACGTTGAATGAGCCGCTGGCGAGCGCCGTTTCGGCCGCGGCCGTGCCTTTCGCTGCAAACGCGTCGGCGCCCGCTTCGCAAAGCTGGCGCACGAGGGATTCGGCGAGACCCGGAAATGCCGTCAGCACCAATACCTTCGCGCCAGTCAGCGCGGATTCCGGCGCCTCCAGGCCCGGCGCGCGCTTCATCGGCAGCGTGAACCAGAAGCGGCTGCCCTTGCCGATCTGGCTCGACGCGCCGACCGCGCCGCCGAGCGCTTTGACGAGACGTTGCGTGATCGCAAGGCCCAGGCCCGTGCCGCCATAGCGGCGGGCGAAGGAGGAATCGGCTTGCGTGAATTCTTGGAAGATCTTGGGCAGCGCGTCGTCCGAAATGCCTATGCCGCTGTCGGCGACTTCGAAGCGGATAAAGCGCGCGTCGGCGTCGGGGGTGGCCGTAATGCGCACACCGCCGACGTCGGTGAACTTGACGGCGTTACCGGCAAGGTTGAGCAGAACTTGGCGCACGCGGCCTTCGTCGGCGAGCATTTGGCCGGCAAGACGCGGGTGGGCGTAGGTTGCGATGTCGATGCCTTTTTCGAAGCAGCGATGGCCCAAGAGTTCGGCCACGCTTTCGATCAGCGTCCGCGGCGAAAACGCGGTTTCTTCCATCGGCATTGCGCCGGATTCGATCTTCGAGAAGTCGAGAATGTCGTTGATGATATCGAGCAGCGCTTCGCCGGACTCGCGAACGGCGTTCGCGTAGGAGCGCTGTTCCGCCGTCATCTGTGTGTCCAGCAGAAGCCCCGCCATGCCGATGACGCCGTTCATAGGCGTGCGGATTTCGTGGCTCATGGTGGCCAGGAACATCGACTTCGCGCGGTTTGCGTCTTCCGCCTTGTCGCGGGCTTCGCGCAGCGCGGCTTCAAGCTCTTTCTGTTCCGTGATGTCGCGCGCGACGCTTTGGATTTCGGTTACGTGGCCGATGTCGTTGCGGATCGGATAGTCTTCCCAGGCAAACCAGCGCCAACCCTGGTTCGTCTTCAAGCGCTGGTCGTAGCGCACGCGGCCGGCCGTTTGGCCGCTCAGCGTCGGCGGATGGTCGATCTTTTCGTCCGGGTGAAGTTCCGGCGTGAATTGGCGGCTGAGCGCGCGCTCACGAACCAAACCGAATGTTTGGCAGAACGCATCATTGGCGAAGGTCAGGCGGCCGTCGGGCATTTTACGTAGGATGACATCACCCTGTTGTTCGACCAGGCCGCGGTAGCGTGCTTCGCTGACTTGCAGTTCGCGATGACGTTGTTGCAACGCACGGACGGTCGTTTCCAACTCAAGCTTCACGCGGCCAAGTTCGCCCGAACGCTGATCCAACGCGTCGACGCGTTTGCGCGCGTCCATGAGCGCGAGGAAGAGAATTGCCAAACCCGCCAGCGCGACGAGGCCGACGCCGACGGGCGTCGGGCCCATCGTGCTCGCTGGAAATACAGCCATCGCCGCCCCGGTGATGACCACCGCTGCGAGCAAAATGACGACGAATAGACGCGCGAGATCCGGAGCGTTCACACGGGCCTCTAACCCAAGCGTTGAGCCAAGGTCCGTAAACTCGCAGGGTTCGTCTTAAGATTGCTTAAACTTTCATCGTTACCGCGAAGCACCCTGCGAATACGTCAGGATCGGGTGCGGCCCGATTCCCGCGCGAACGATGACGCCGCGCGGGGTTTGCTTCAGTTCTCAGCGATGATGGTGCGCGTGCGCCTTCTCGGTGCCGAACACGGTGCGACCGAGGAGCGCGCCGATACCGCCGCCTGCCGCCATCGAGCCAAACACTTGCGACAGCACCAGCGGATCGAACATCGGGTCGGTAACGGTCGATGCATCCGCCATGCCGATTAGACCGAGGAATTGCGTCCCAAGCGAGGTGAAGTTGATGATTTGCGTCGTGCCGTCGGCAATCGCTGTCCAACCCATCGCCTGCGTGATCGCGGTGCCGAGCGTGCCGGAGATGCCGCCCGCCACTGCACCGGCACCTGTCGCCATCGTGCTCGCGGTCTTGCGTTGTGTCATCGAATAGTAGGCGCCGGTCAAGGCTGCGATCAGGCCGCCTGAGGCGAGTTGGGCGCTCAGGCCGTAGTTTGTAAGCATGTCGGCGGTGCCGCCGATATTCATCGTGTTCGCGAATGCGAGGCCGATTTGGAGGATCGTTCCCATAAGGCCGGTCGACACGACGCCCGGCTGGATGAGGTATTGCAGATAGCGAAGCATGTGATTCCCCGTGGCAAGTGATTTGCTGGATTCTAGCACCAGGGGGTGATGCGCGGCGGACGCAGGGCGCTGGCATTTGCGAAGCCTGTGACGGCAGAAAACAGCGGTAAGCCGCGCTCTAGTTCGTTATTTGCAAGCGGCGGTAGCTCAGCGCTTCGGCGATATGAGGACGCTTCACACCGTCTTGATTCTCCAAATCGGCCAAGGTGCGGGCAACGCGCAGCACGCGGTGGTAGCCGCGCGCCGAGAGTTTGAGAGCGTCGACGGCTTTGGTGAGCAACGCCTGACCGGCTTCATCGGGGCGCGCGACAGACTCCAAGAATTCGCCGTCGGCTTCTGCGTTCGTGCGGATGGGCGTTGCGTCATAGCGCTTTCTTTGGATGTCGCGTGCGGCGGCGACGCGCGATGCGATTTCGGCGCTGCCTTCGGCGGGTGGCGGGAGCGTTAGGTCTTGTGCGCTAACCGCGCTCACCTCCACGTGCAAATCTATGCGGTCGATCAGAGGTCCTGAGAGTTTCGATTGGTATTCGCTTGCGCATTTCGGTGCGCGCGAACAGGCGCGTTCGGGATCGGAAAGAAAACCGCACCGGCACGGGTTCATCGCGGCGACGAGTTGGACCCGGCTTGGATAGCGGATATGCGCGTTGGCGCGCGCGACCAGCGTCTCGCCCGTTTCGAGCGGTTGGCGGAGCGAGTCCAAGACTTGTCTCTGGAATTCCGGCAGTTCGTCGAGAAAGAGGACGCCGAGGTGCGCGAGGCTGACTTCGCCGGGCTTGGCGCGGATGCCACCGCCGACGAGGGCTGCCATGCTTGCCGAGTGATGCGGGTTGCGGAATGGACGCCTTCGGCCGATCGCACCGTTCTTCAATTCGCCGGCGAGGCTTTGAACCATCGAGACTTCGAGCGCTTCACGCGCGTCGAGTGGCGGGAGAAGTCCTGGGAGCCTTGCGGCGAGCATCGATTTGCCGGCGCCTGGGGGCCCAAGCATCAAAAGATTGTGGCCGCCGGCGGCTGCGATTTCGAGCGCGCGCTTTGCGGTTTCTTGGCCCTTCACATCGCGCAAGTCGGGCACGGTTACCGTTTCGTCGGCGAGTTTCGCGACGGGGGCGCTCAACACTTGCACGCCCTTCAGATGATTGATCAGCCCGACGAGCGTTGGCGCTGCGATGATTTCGAGGCCGCCAGCCCAAGCGGCTTCGGGGCCTGAGTCTTGCGGGCAGACGAACGTGCGTTCGAGTTCGAGCGCTTTGATCGCGGCAGGTAGGATTCCGGCGACCGGAATGAGTGCACCGTCGAGCGAGAGTTCGCCGAGCGCCATGTGGTTTGCCATTTCGGGCGCAGGCAGGACGCTCATCGCGGTCAGCAGGCCGAGCGCAATTGGGAGATCGTAGTGGCTGCCTTCCTTCGGCAGGTCTGCGGGCGAGAGGTTGACGGTAATGCGCTTGTTCGGAAGCGCGAGGCCGATGGCGTGGAGTGCCGCGCGCACGCGTTCGCGACTTTCGGCAACCGCTTTGTCGGCGAGGCCCACGACCGACATGCCTTCCTTCAGGCCGCCGCTGGTTTCGGCCATGTGGACCTGGACGTCGACTTCGCGCGCCTCGATGCCGACGAAGGCGACGGTCGAGATGTGCGCGACGGTCATGCGAGCGCAGCGTGGCGCTTTTCGATCGCGTTCCAGATGAGGGCCGCGACGTCGACGCCTTCGAAGCGTTTGACCTCCCAGATGCCGGTCGGCGAGGTGACGTTGATTTCGGTGAGGTAGTCGCCGATCACGTCGATGCCGGTGAAGATGAGGCCGCGGCGCTTTAGCTCGGGCCCGATGCGCGTGCAGATTTCTTTGTCGCGCGCGGTCAATGCGGTTTTCTCAGGCCGGCCGCCGACATGCATATTCGAGCGCGCTTCGCCGGCCGCCGGTACGCGGTTGATCGCGCCCACCGCCTCACCGTCGACCAAGATGATGCGCTTGTCGCCTTGGCGCACCTTGGCCTCGTAGCGCTGCACCATCATCGGTTCGCGGACGAAGGCGTTGAAGAACTCCATCATCGCGTTCAGGTTTTCGTCGTCTTTGCGCACGCGGAACACGCCCGCGCCGCCGTTGCCGTAGAGCGGCTTGATCACGATCTCGCCGTGCTCGACGCGGAAGGCGCGGATCGTGTCCGGGTCGCTGGTGATCAGCGTGGGTGGCATGAGGTCCGGGAATTCGGTGACGAACACTTTCTCCGGCGAATT
>JANLXP010000579.1:0-4796 GCA_031365165.1 Alphaproteobacteria bacterium | reverse complement strand
CTTAGCGCGTCGTCTGCGCATTCAATTGATCGATGAACCCCTGCGGTATGTTCAACCGCTGCGCCAACATCGCGAGGTAGTCGCGCTCGCGATCGTTCGCCTGATCGATGACGATCGCCGACGCGGTGTAGATCTCCGCCGCCACCTCGGGTGAGGTTACAAGCTTCGCCACATCTTCGATGTTCAACGGTTTGGCGAGTTCACTGAGTAAAAACGCCTTCTCCTCGCCTGAGAGTCCGGCTTGCTCCATTTGTCCGAAGATCCTCTGGCTCTCGGCTTGATCGACGTCGCCGTCCGCCTTCGCCGCAGCGATCATTGCCGTCAACACGGCCGTGCCGAGCTGGTTCTGCGCCGGCGCCGACAACGTGTTCGAGCCGAACCCCGCCGCCGCAGCCGCCGGATCGCTCTCCGCCGATTTCATGATGTCGCCAAGGCCAGGAACGTTCGCCAGCACACCGCCGAGCGTGTCGCGCATGCCGCCGGCCGACCGTTGCTCCGGCGGCAACTGCCCCTGTTGCTGCTGATAGCGCTGCCAAGCCTGGTACGCGAGCGAGCCGACAAGTGCCATGCCCCCGATCTTGGCAATCCCACCAATACCCGTCCTGCGCGCCAGCCCGCCGCCAAGCATGCCGGCAACCAATCCCGTGGCCATGCCGCTGTTCAGAAATTGATCGAGCAACTTCTTCGTATCAATCGCCATCGCGCACCTCCCGGGGACCGGCGGTCCAGGCAAACAGATTTGGTCGCCCGCCGCCAATATCAATAGGGCCCCGGGCACGAACGTGCTCGAGGCCCCAGATTTTCGTCAACGCAACGTATCAGTGCGCCGGATTGTACTTCGCGAGAAACTCGTCCATCGCCTTCAACGTCTTGATCCGCGTCGTGGCAAAAGTGATGTTGTGGTTCTCGTCCGCAAGCCTCACGAATTCATACGGTTTGCCGGCCGCCTTGAGCGCATCAGCCATTAGTTCACTCTGCTGAATCGGCACGACACTATCGAGCTCGCCGTGGATCAGCAGCATCGGCCCCTTCACCCTATCAGCATGCTTCGCCGGTGAAGCCGCAAGGAGTTTGGCGCGGTCGGCATTGGGATCACCCATGTGATAGCGCCAATACCGAGGAGGCCCTTGCCTTGAATCGTTCCCCGAAAATCGCTGCTCCCAAAGTTGCATTTCGATCAAGTCACTGACGCCGGCACCCGCGATCGCGCAGCGATAGAGCTCCGGCGTAAGAGTTGCACCCGCCATGGCTGCGTAACCACCGTATGACCAACCCATGATGCAAATCTTGCTGGGATCGGCGATGCCGTTTGAGACCAGGTACTTGACCCCGTCGCTGAGGTCGTCCTGCATCTTGAGACCCCACTCCTTCTCACCCCCGCGTGCAAAATTAGTGCCGAATCCGGTGGAGCCCCGGTACTGCGGTTGCAACACTACGTAGCCCCGGCTGGCAAAAAACTGAGAGAGCCAATCGAAACCTCCATCATCGCGGGCGGCCGGACCGCCATGCGGCAGCATGATCGCGGCCAAGTTCTTTCCGGAGCCGCGCGGCACCGTCAGATAGGCATCAATGTTGATCCCATCGCGGGCAGCGTAGGTGATGTATTTCTGTTCGCCCGTCGATGCCAAATCGACGTTTGGATAGGCGGCGCTCACAAGCGTTGCCTCGTTGGCCTTTACATCCAGAACCAGGAAGGCTCCGCCAGGCCATTTGGGACCCTCCACAAATAGGGCATGCGTGTTCCCGTCGTCAGAAGAGGACGTGATCTGCACGTGATGACCGGGATAGTTCGACATAATATTCGCTTGCAGCTTGCGCCATCGGTCGTCGAAAAACACCTGCTCGGGCATCGCGCGGCTAACGAACGCGCCCACGACCTTTTTCGTACGTGTGATCGGGCCATCAACGTCATACTTCGGATCGGCGAACACCTGCGTAATCTGCTTCGTGCGCAGATCGAATAGACCAAGCGCTTGCTTGTCTCCTGGCCAGTAAACAACGAAGAGCTTATTCGGATCGTCGGCGAAACCAGCCGGAAACATGATGCCGATTTTGGAGGCGGTCGAGGTTGGCATAGATTCGAATGAATATGCCGGCTGACGATGGAACTCGAACCAATCCGTTGAGCCGTCGGGCCGTGCAAGCATAGCAATCTCGCCGCCCAACCGGTCAAAGCGGAGCCGCAAATTGCCTTTGGTGTCGGCACCCCAGCCCGAGGTATTTCTGTTGCCAAGTTCGGGAAGGACCTCGGCATTGCCGGTTAGCACATCGACGCTGTGCACCCTTACGTCAATCTTGACCTGGCTTTTGCTATTGAGGCCCGAACCTCCAACGACACCATCCTGGATGAGGATAGAGTTGGGCGTCGGGCCGTGCAGCGCCACGACATCGCAGTTAAAGAACTGCCCCTTCAGCATGCCCTTCGGAAGAATTGGTATTGGGTTCTTGCCGTCGCGTGGGATCGACATCATTCGGCACAAATTGGTGCCCTTTAGATCCTCGGTGAGGTACTCGGCGATTTTGACGACCTCCGCAACCGAAACGATCAGCCTGTCGTCGGAGTGCCAAGCAACCGACTGAACGCGTTGCTGCTTGGCGGCCGCAATGCCGCCGATCTGTTGCAGCGAGGCTGAGTCGAACGTCTTGACGGCCGACTGCCCCGGCATATTTTGAACGATTGCGAAATACTTGCCCGAGGGTGAAATTGAGATGCTCTGCACCGCGGGCAGAGAACCAAACGCCTCGACAGGCGGGGCCGCGGACGCACTCGACGACACAAAAGCACCAAGCACCGCAGCTGCGGCGAACATTAACTTCCTTAGCAAAGTAGCCCCCATCAGGTGACCGGCCATCACGAGGCCGTTACCGACGAACTTACCCAAACTCACTGTCAGGGAAAAGCGATCAAACTTATGCCCCAAACCGCTCCAGGATCCACGGCACGACCACGTCCATAACCTTTTCGACGTCCGGCGCCTCGCGCGCGCCGAATTCGGGCTCGAAATAGTGGCGGGCATTGGGGAAATCGACGTAGGTCTTGTCCTTCGCGGCAATGGCTTGGAACATCGGCAACGCGTCGGTCTTGGGGAATATCTCCTGATCCTTGCCCGCGTTAATGAAGAGCGACGGTTCGTCGATTTGGAGAAGGTCGTGCAGCTGGTTCGCCTGTGACGAGACACCCGACCACGTCGACAGCCACGCATGCGGTGTCGCCTGCCGGCCGAAGCCGAAGAACTTCCAGTTCATGAGATCGGGCCTGGCCGAGAAGATCGAACCATAGTCGCGCGCGGACGGATCGAGCGTGTTGTCGACGTAGTGCGGGTTCGCCATCGTACGGTAGATCGTGAGCACCGGCTCAAACGCCTCACGCCGCAACACTTCGCGCTGGCGCTCCGGCGCGAGCTTCGCGAAGTCCGGGTCGTTGTGTAGCGCCTCGGCGCGTTCGTTCTCGGCGATCATCGCACGCGCGATCGCGTCAATCCGCTTTACGCGTTCGATTTGGCCGGCACGGAAGCGCGTCACGAACGCGTCGTCGTAGCGCGTCCATACGGCGTCCGATCCGTCGATCTTCGAAGGCGTCTTAAAGCCGTTGCGCTCGTCATACATGTCGAACGACGGGTCGGTGAGGTGCGGTTGCAACTCGTCCACGACGGAGGGATCGATGATTTCGTTCATGATCATCCCCTCGCCCTTGTGCGTCGAAATGTAGACCATGCCGTCGGCCGGGATCATTTCGGCTTCATTCAGATGCGTTCGCCGCCCGCCCGGCGTTTTCGCGACGCGCGCGCCTTTTCCCTTCTTCGCTTGTGCTTGATAGAAGCCGTTGAGCGCGCCACCGCCGGAGTTGCCGACGAGCACCACGTTCTGGATGCCACGCTTGTTCTTCAGGAACGACACGCACGACGCGACATCGAGAATGATCTCTTCGTGAATGGTCGTGACATCGTTGTTCGGGTTACGCGTGTTCGCGCCCATGCACATCACGCCCGCATCGACGAGGCGCGGAATCACATAGTGATGCGTAAAGTCCGCGCGCGGATGCATCACAACGATCGCCGTCTTCGGCTTCGGATTCTTCTTCGGCGACCAAAGCAACGCGCGATACTCGCGAAAGTCCGGCGCCTTCAGAATCAAATTCTCGATCTCGAATGCGTCCGGCCGCCGGCGCATGTTCATCGGCGCGCCGCCCCAATAGGTCTTCGAAATCAGCTGCATCTTTTCGCTCTCAAAAATGGTCGGAAGAAATTTTCGGCGATTAACCGCTCATTTACCAAGCCGGTGTTTAATCGCCAGCAACGAAATTGACCGAGCGGAGAACTCCAGCCCACAAACACCAGTAGCCCGGCGTGTTTCTCGGGCATCTTCCTTGGCAAGGATGCAACTCTAGAGCCCGGCGAAAGCCGGGCTTTTGAGTTTTAAGCGGCCCGCCGTAACTCGGGCGCCAAGCCGTTGCCCATCAAATCGGCGAAGTTCGCGTTGTAGAACCGCTCGATCGCGTGGCCGCTCAAGCCCGCCACACTTTCATCGAAACGCTTCAGCGGGTTGCGGCCGCCTTCCACGTGCGGGAAGTCGGACGAGAACATGCATACGTCCTCACCGCTGTTGCGAATGATCCAACCTGTGTCTTCGTGCGGATAGGGTGTGACGCGCACTTGGCGCTGCACAAACTCGCTGGGCTTGAGCGACAGCTTCTTGAGCCGCTCCTCACCTTTCTGGAACGCGGCAGCGCCCGAATCCATGAAACGCATCCAGCTCGGCAGCCACGAGCCGCCGAGTTCGATCACGCCGAACTTCAG
>JANLXP010000568.1:0-5450 GCA_031365165.1 Alphaproteobacteria bacterium | reverse complement strand
CATTCGCCGCGCGTTTCTGGCTTTCGACCGAGTAAGCGTCGACGTCGTCGCGCGAAAACCCGTCCAGCGTCGCAATCAAATCGGCGCCGATGCCTTGCGGCGTGAAGTAGGTCTTGATCGCAACCGAAGGATCGGTCGCCCACGCGCCGCCCGAAGCGCCCATGCCGACGCGGCTCATCGATTCGACGCCGCCGCCGATCGTCATGTCGGACTGCCCCGACATCACCTGCGCTGCCGCCATGTTGCAGGCCTCAAGGCCCGACGCGCAGAACCGATTGATCTGCACACCGGCCGTGCTCTCGGAATAGTCGGCATTCAACACCGCGATACGCGCGATGTTCGAACCCTGCTCGCCCACCGGATCGACGCAGCCAAACACGACGTCGTCGACGCGCGAGGTGTCCAGCTTGTTGCGGTCGCGGATGTTACGCAGCACCTGACTGCCGAGCTCAAGCGCCGTCACTTCGTGCAGCGCGCCATCTTTGCGTCCTTTGCCGCGCGGCGTGCGCACGGTGTCGTAGACGAAACATTCAGTCATAGCTTCCTCCGTTATCTGAAACTCAAACCTTGTCCATTTCTCGGGCCATGAGCGCGACCAACTGTGTCTCGCCTTGAGCCTTCAATCCCTCGATCACGCGCTCGCGTTCGGCGCGCGGCTTGTTCTGCGATAATTTTGCCTTGCCTTCGATCCGCGTGATCTCCATGCGAAACGCTACGATCGCGCGCGGCATCGTCTCTTGCATTTGCGCCGAAAGCTCGCCGAACGACCAGCCGTCCGGTCCCTCGTAGCGTCCGACCATTTCGCCAAGATGCGCGCGCACATCGCCGTCGAGCTCGACGGGTGTCCCGGCGCAATGAACCGCGACGTAGTTCCAGGTCGGAACATTCGCGGTCCGATCCGAATACCAAGTCGGCGAAACGTAGGCGTGCGGCCCAGCAAAGACGGCAAGCGCCTCTGACCCGAACAACTTCACATGCGGGTTGTTCCGCGCGACATGCCCGTAAAGCGTCCCGAACCGTCCCTCGTCGCGTTTCAACATCAAGGGAATATGGGTCGCGAACAGCCCGTCGGGTCCGGAACTCACGACAACCCCGAAGTCGCACGCATCGATCAAATCGTGCTGCGCGCTAAGGTTATCGACGGCAAAGTGCTTTGGAACATACATCGCTTATCTGCGCGCCTTGATCACAACGACCTCGCGATCAGAAGCTTCATGATCTCGTTCGTACCGCCATAGATCTTCTGCACGCGGCTGTCCGCGTACATGCGCGCGATCGGATACTCGTTCATGTAGCCGTAACCGCCATGCAGCTGCAGGCACTCGTCGACCACGCGGCACTGCACTTCGGTCAGCCACAGCTTCGCCATCGAGGCCATGAACGGATCGAGCTTCTTCGCCAGATGCAATTCCATCAGGTGATTGCAGAACACCTTTGCAACCGTCGCCTCTGTCTTGCACTCGGCAAGCTTGAACTGCGTGTTCTGGAACTCGATCAGCTGCTTGCCGAACGCCTTACGTTCCTTGACGTAGGAAATCGTCGTCTCAAGCGCCCGCTCGATCACCGCCATCGCCTGCAGCGCGATGATGAGCCGCTCTTGCGGCAACTGCTGCATCAGCTGGACGAAGCCCTGACCGTCGCCCTCGCCGATCAGATTGGACGTCGGCACGCGCACATCGTCGAAGAAAAGCTCAGCGGTGTCGTTCGCTTTTTGCCCGATCTTGTCGAGCACGCGCCCACGCCGGAACCCTTCCACTTCGTCGGTCTCCACGACGAGAAGCGACGTACCCTTCGAACCTTGCTTCGGGTCGGTCTTGGCCACGACAATCACGAAATTCGCGGTGCCGCCGTTCGTGATGAACGTCTTCGACCCATTGATGACGTAGTGATTGCCATCGAGCCGCGCGGTCGTTTTCACCGACTGGAGATCGGATCCCGTCCCGGGCTCCGTCATCGCAATCGCCGAAACCAAGTCACCCGATGCAAGGCGCGGCAACCAACGCTTGCGCTGTGCGTCCGTGCCGTAGTGCGTGACGTACGGCGCGACGATCGCGTTGTGCAGCACAAGACCCCACCCGTCGATCCCGAGTTTACCCAGGAGATCGATGATAACGGCCTCATGCGCGAACGTGCCGCCTGCGCCGCCGAACTCTTCCGGCGTCGAGGCACACAGCAATCCGGCTTCGCCCGCCTTCTTCCAGGCAGCACGGTCAACGTGCTGCTGCTTGATCCATTTCTCGGCATGGGGAACGCATTCGCGTTCGAAGAACTTGCGCGCTTCGCCTGCGAAAATCTTAAGGTCTTCGTCCATCCACGAAGGGGTAGAGACTTGGAGCGCCGCCATCGGGATCAATCCCGCGCGGCGGCGTTCATCGAATATCCGATCAGGCGTCCGTGCCCGTCGTCGTTTGCAGGCTTCCGGTGCGGCTGCTTTTCGCCGAGCAAGACCTCAAGCCGTGCCCGCGCCGCGCGCAACTCGTCGAGCGAATGCTCGATATCCGCACGCTGCTGTTCAAGCGCCGAAATACGCTGGCTGAATTTCGTGATCGTATAGGAAAGCTGCGTCGCCTGCCCGTCCCTCACGTCATAGAGGTCGAGCATCTCTTTGATTTCGTCGAGTGCGAACCCGACGCGTTTGCCGCGTAAAATGAGTGCCAGGCGCGCCCGGTCACGTGCCGCGTAAACGCGCGACTGACCGACCCGCGTCGGCTGGATCAATTCTTCATCTTCATAGAAACGGATGGCACGCGGCGTAATGCCGAACTCGCTGGAAAGTTCACTGATGGTCCAAGTGCGCATGGGCTTCGACCTCGGTTGATATCGGATAATTCAGATATGCTTCCGTTGACGTAAGCGTCAACTCACAATTTAAGTGGTTGAAATAGAACACAAAATCGGCCTGTCACAATCGGAAGCCAAACTTGGTTCGACGAAAAACCGGCCGGCCGGCAGGAAGTTCCACATGTCCCGCCCCATCATTTTCGACTTCGACGGCGTCATCGTGGACAGCGAAATCATCGCCAACCGCGCGCTGGCGGAATGCCTAAGCGAACACGGGTTCCCAACGACGACGGAAGAATCCCTCGTCCGTTACACCGGTATGCGCATGAGCGATTGCGTCGTCGCGATCGAGAAACACCACAGGCGCAAACTGCCCCCGAATTTCGCCGACAGATATCGGGCTTACAGTTTTGATCGCATGAGCCGGGATCTGAAACCGGTACCCGGAGCGGTCGGTTTCGTGCGCTCGTGCGAGCGCTCCAAAATCGCCATCGCCTCGTCGAGCAGCCTGGCGCGCATCACGCTGAAGCTCGAACTGATCGGCCTTCTCGATCAATTCGCGGGGCACGCCTTCAGCGCCGCCGACCTCGAACGCGGCAAACCGCACCCCGACATTTTTTTGCAGGCGGCGAAGGGGATCGCCGCGCATCCCGAAGATTGCATCGTCATTGAAGACGGCACACTCGGCGTCCAAGGTGCGGTCGCAGCTGGCATGACCGTCATCGGCCTCACGGCGGCTTCGCACTGCGGGCCCGACCACGCACAACGTCTCCTCGCCGCCGGCGCACATCTCATCGCGTGCAACTTCGCTGATGTCGCAAATCACGTTTCACGGTTGAGCGACGATCAACCTCGTTCGCGGAAGGCGACATAGGCGGCAAACCCAGCCAACGCCGAAAGAATGACCGCAACCAGCCCGTAGAGCAGCGGCTCGTCCAATGCGAACTCCGACAAACTGCGCTCAATCCCGCTCTTGTCGATATAGAGAGTCATCGTGTTCGTGCTCGTCACATCGCCGGCAGAAAACACGAACACTTGCACCTTGAGATTGCCCGCAGGCACATTGGGCGGCAGACGCACGGTCGACCGGAAAAGCGATCCGGAAAGAAAGCTCACGCCGCCTTCGTGCTGCGAATAAAGCTGGTCTGCTTGCTTGCGCCGAACGACCGCCTGACGAAATTCCTTTGGGCCGCCGATCGAGCCCGGCGCCGGGCCAAACGCCATACGATCAAGCCCCAACTCGTACTGCGAAAGTATGTCGGCGCGCGCGATGTCCTTAAGCGGCCGCGTCGATGAAAGGAAATAGAAGCCCGGCACGCCCGCGAACCGCTGCATCTCGCGGTTGACCCAGATCGGCCCTAAGCGCTCCTTCTTACGCACCGTAATGATATAGGGCTTGTCGCTGCGGACGACGACGACGACATCGCGCATTTCGGTGGCGGGCAAGGCCTCGCCTTCTTCGTTTTCGATGGCGCCGAACACGACGACATCGGTGCCGCTAAAGCTTGACGTAATCTCAATCTTGTCGCGCGAAATGCCCGCTGCCAAATCTTCAGCCCGCGCGTCGGCGACCGCAAACAAAGCCAACAACGCAAGGAGCGCCACAAACTTCATTCGACCCCCTCGATCAGGAGGTTAAACGGGTCGGCCGGCGTGAAGACGAGATCGGCCGCGAGGCGCAAGCAGATCAGCAGGATGAGCGCGGCAAGGCAGAGCCGCATCCAATCGCTGCGCAGCCGCTCGCCGTAGCGCACGCCAAATTGCGCACCGACGACGCCACCCGCAGTCAGCAGCACCGCCAAGATCGCATCCACGCTATGGTTCGTGATCGCGTGAAGAAGCGTCGAAAAGGCAGCCACGAAGATAATCTGAAACAGCGACGTGCCGATCACGACGCTCGTCGGCATGCGCAACAGATAGATCATCGCGGGTACGAGAATGAACCCGCCGCCGACCCCCATCACCACCGACAGCACGCCGATCAAAAGGCCCAGCAGCGCCGGCGGGATTGCGCTGATGTAAAGCTTCGAGCGTTGAAACCGCATCTTCAGCGGCCAGCCATGCACCCAATAGTGCCCGCCTGGATCGCGCCGCTTGCCGCCCACGTTCGAACCGCCGGCGCGCACCGCCTGCAGGCTCTCGTAAAACATTAATCCGCCGATCGAACCCAAGAAGATGACGTAGGAGAGCGCGATGAAAAGATCCGCCTGCCCCGCAGCTTTGAGCGCGTTGAACAGCTGAATGCCAAGCAGCGAACCCGCAAGGCCGCCGCCCAGCAGCACAGCCCCCATCTTGATGTCGACGTTACCCTTGCGCCAATGCGTGAGCACGCCCGACACCGACGACGCCACGATCTGCGTCGACTGCGTGGCGACCGCGACCGAGGGCGGGATGCCACTGAACATCAAGAACGGGGTCAGGATAAAACCGCCACCGACGCCGAACATACCCGACAAAAACCCCACCGCCGCCCCGAGGCCGGCAATGAGGAAAATGTTCACCGGCATCTCGGCGATCGGTAGATAGATTTCCATGGGCGGAAAAGCGCAGTCGGTCGAACAGCGACCGTTAGACGCTTAGCCCCACACGCGCGCGCTGGCTAGGTGAACTCGTCACCAATGAGCGCATTGGTCGCGGCCCAACTTCGACGGATGCTTAACCCGAGAAGC
>JANLXP010000043.1:0-3628 GCA_031365165.1 Alphaproteobacteria bacterium | reverse complement strand
GGCCAGCCGTAGCCATTGATCCAGACGATGTCGATGTCGGAGGCGCGGATCGCTTTGCCTTCCTCCAAGATCTTCGCACCCTCGTTGATCATCGGATAGATGCAGCGTTCGAGGATTTCGTCGTCGGAGATCGTGCGGCGGTTGATGCCCTTCTTCGCGGCGAAGTCGAGAATGATTTTCTCGACGACGGGCGAGGGTGTTGCGTTTCGTTCCGCGTCGTAGTCGTAGAATCCTTTGCCGTTCTTCTGACCGCGGCGATCCATTTCGCAGAGAATTTCGCGCACAGTCGAGCTTGACGACTTTTCCTTGGACCAGCCGATGTCGAGGCCGGCGAGGTCCGACATCGCGAACGGGCCCATCGGGAAGCCAAAGTTGTAGAGCACGCGGTCGACGTCCCACGGCATTGCGCCTTCGAGGATCAATTTCTGTGCTTCGCGCTGGCGTTGCGAGAGCATGCGGTTGCCAACGAAGCCTGGGCACACACCGACCAGGGCCGCGATCTTGCCGATCTTACGCGCCGTCGCCATGGAGGTGGCGATGACGGGCTTCGACGATTTGGCGCCGCGCACGACCTCAAGTAGTCGCATGACGTTGGCGGGCGAGAAGAAGTGCCAACCGATCACGCTCTCCGGCCGCTTCGTTGCCGAGGCGATTTCATCGACGTTGAGGTACGACGTGTTCGTGGCGAGGATCGCGCCAGATTTCGCGATCTTGTCCAGTTTGCCGAACACGTCCTTCTTGATGTCCATGTTCTCGAACACGGCTTCGATCACGAGGTCGCGGTCAGCGAGGTCTTCGAGCGCGAGCGAGCCCTTGAGGAGGCTCATGCGCTTTTCGACATCTGCCATCGTCAACCGGCCGCGTTTGGCGGTGTTTTCATAGTTCTTGCGGATTGTCGCCAGGCCGCGGTCGAGCGCGTCTTGTTTCGTCTCGACGATCGTGACCGGTACGCCAACGTTCAGGAAGTTCATGGCGATGCCGCCGCCCATCGTGCCGGCGCCGATGACGCCGACGGTCTGAACGGGAAGGGTTTCGGTATTGTCCGGCACATCCGGCACTTTCCAGACTGCACGCTCGGCGAAGAAGACATAGCGCTGAGCGGCCGACTGCGTGCCGGTCATGAGTTCCATGAAGAGTTTGCGTTCGGCTTTGACGCCTTCTTCGAACGGCAGGTTCACGGCTGCTTCAATGCACTTGATGTTCGCTTCCGGCGCGTCGAAGCCGCGGAATTTTTTCGCGTTCGCCTTGCGGAAGTTCGTGAAGATCTCTGGGTGAGCGCGGGCGGCGACCATCTTGTCGTTTAGATCGCGCACGCGTTTCAGCGGACGCTTCTCCGCGACGATCTTGCGGGCGAAGGCAATGGCGCCGTCGCGCAATTTGCCTTCGTCGACGAGCGCATCGACCAGGCCGACTTCGGCCGCCCACTTGGCCGAGACGTGCTCGCCGGAGGTCACCATCTCAAGCGCCTTCTCGGCGCCGACGATGCGCGGTAGGCGCTGTGTGCCGCCCGCGCCAGGCAAGAGACCTAGCTTCACTTCTGGCAGACCGCATTTCGCGGAAGGCACGGCAACGCGGTAGTGGCACGTAAGCGCGACTTCGAGGCCGCCGCCCAGCGCGGTGCCGTGGATCGCGGCGACGACCGGGATGCTCGCGTTTTCAATTGCGTTCAGCGCGTCGAACAGGCTCGGGCCGGTCTGCGCCTTACCGAACTCGCTGATGTCGGCGCCGGCGATGAACGTCTTGCCTTCGCAGATCAGCACCAGCGCCTTGACCGAGCTGTCCGCCATGACCTGGGCGACACCGCTGCAGATCCCTTCGCGCACGGGTCCGGAAAGAGCGTTCACGGGCGGCGAGTTTAAAGTCAGAACGGCGACCTCGCCATCGAGGGCGAGATCGGTCACGGCGTTGATTGCGGTCATCTGAGGGCCTCGGGTTTCCGGGGCGCACGCTAGCCGCCCGGTGGCAGTGCGTTCAAGGTGTCAGCCAGCAGTTTCACGATTGGGCTCGTGTCTTCCGTATAGGCAGCGTTGAGCGTCACGATTGCGGCGTCGCGCGAGGGGACGATGGTGATGAGCTGGCCACCGAAGCCGCGGGCGAAGAACGCGTCGGTCGGGATAAGCGGCGTGATAGCGGGCTTGCCCGTCGCGCCGTCGATGGCGTTCAGCCAGAACAGCGCGCCATAGAGGCCGTTTGACGCCGCCGTCGGCGTGCGTGCCGCGTTTACCCAGTCGGTGGGGATGAGTTGGCGGCCTTCCCATACGCCGCCGCGCAGATAGAGCAAGCCGAAGCGTGCGAAGTCACGCGCCGTCGCGTGCAAGTAAGACGAGCCGATCCATGTGCCGGAAGCGTCGAACTCGGCAACGGCGCTCTTGATGCCGAGCGGCGCGAATAGTCTGTCGTAAAGGTGCGTGCGGTAGGCGTCGCGGCCACCGAGCCGGTCGCGCAGTATCCGAGAGAGGATGTTTGCCGAGCCGCTTGAGTACGACCAGCGCGTGCCGGGTTGAGCGGCGAGTTTTGCTTCGGCGGCCGCGCGGCCGACGTCGCCGCGGCCGCCGCCGAACAGCATCTGCATCGCCTCTGCCTTGGCGTTGCCGTAGTCTTCCTCGAAATCGAGACCGTCCGTCATCTGTGCGAGTTGGCGGATCGTGATTGGCCGGCGCGGGTCGTGCGGGTTCTGCCACTCGGGAACAGGCGCGCGCGTATCCGGGTTGATGCGGTGATCGTCGATCGCAAGGCCTAGCGCCGCATGCAGAAAACTCTTCGCCATCGACCATGATTGGAGTCGCGTGTCGTGACTGATGCCGGCAGCGTAGCGCTCGGCGACGAGCGTCCCGTGGTGAATAACGACCACAGCTTTCAGGCGTGCGAGCGCGGGCGGTTGTGCGCCCGCGAACGCGTGATCGAGGATCGCTTCGACGGCGGGTTGCTTTGCTTCGGGCCATTCGACGGTGGGGAAAGGCACGGTCGCGGGTTGTGGGGGCAACGGAGCCAAGGAGTCCGCCGATGCGCTTTGCGCGACCAAGAATGCGATCGCAGTAAAGAGCGTGCGCCAGCCTGGCGCCCTTCGAAGTCCGAGCATTGCCTGTGTCCCCTTATGTCCACTATATCGGACGCGAGGGGATTTTTGAAATGCGCTTGATCATTGGATTGATCGTGGCCGTCCTTGCGGCCGCCGGTGGGTACGGCGCTTGGCAAACTTCGATTGCAGCCGATGTTGGGGCGGCGGCGATCGCGAAGGTCACGTGTTCCTGCGTGTTCGTCGAGCAACGTTCCCTGGAGTCTTGCCGGGCGGACGATCCGCCGGGGTTCGAGCAGGTGTCGGTGACGGTGGACGAGAAGGCGCGCATGGCGACGGGGTCGGTCGCGGGTGTTATCTTCCGCCGCGCGGCGTACACTGAAGCTTACGGATGTACACTCGAACCTTAGACCGCGGGCTAAGTTTTCTTACGCCGCGAGGTCCAGTGCGAAGCATTGCGTCTCGCCTGTGGACGTGTCGGTGACGCAGATCTTGATCGTGCCCGCAGGCGAGGCGCAGGTTTCAGCGAAGGTGAGGGCGGCCTGGAGGAAGTCGGTTGCGTCGATCGTTTCGCGGACAGGCGTGTTGTCGTTGGTCAACTGGGCTACGAAG
>JANLXP010000446.1:0-2633 GCA_031365165.1 Alphaproteobacteria bacterium | reverse complement strand
GTATTCCGGCGCGTCGGCGTGGAGATAGCGGTAGTTCACGAAGAGCTGGGTCTGATCGCCAAGCGCGTAGCTCAGGCCTGCGATGCCTTGGTAGGCGAAGACCCATTCGTCGTCGTTGAAGCCGAGCGCGCCGACGTCAAGATCCGCCTGGTCCATGCCGACGCCGCCACCGACGGTGAGCGTCAGGCGCTGGCCCAACGGAATGTCGTAGAGCAAGTTTGCCATCACGGTGAATTCGCTGAGGTCGCCGTCCGGCGACAAAGCGCCGGGCGCGGGTGCGATTTCGCGCAAGCCTTCGATTTCGTTGTGACGGTAGCCTGCCTCGAGTTCGGCACGGAAGTTGTTCGAGAACGCATAGCCCAGCGTGCCGAAGATCGCCCAGCCGGTGTCGAAGTCCGCATCATAGAGCGCGCTTGTGGTGACGATCGCGGTGGCGGTCGCTTGGAAGAAGCGTTCGCTGCCGACCCAACCGGCCCCGCCTTCGATCGCGGCGTAGGAGCCGCGTAGCTCGCCAGCGCTTGCGTGGGACACGAGCGCCAAAGTTGCGGCGCCGGCGAGCAGAGTGTTTTGAAGCTTCATCGTTGGTCCCTTGCGCTTATTGAGCGGCGCGAATCTTGCCCGCGAAGGTCTGGAACCGTTTTCGCGCGATTGTGCTTAATCATCTGTAAATCGCGATGAGCACACTCGCGGATAAAAAATGAAGGGCGGCATCGCTGCCGCCCTTCACACCACACGGAGGTTAGTTCACTTCAGTCCAGAAGTAGTCCACTCAGGTAGTGCCGTTAGTTCAGATCGATCGTTGCGCGACGGTTCTGAGGTTCTTTCACGCCGTCGCCGGTTTGAACCATCAGTTCGGTTTCGCCACGACCGCCGGTCGAGATTGCGCTCGCCGGAATGCCGTTGCCGACCAAGCCGTCTTTCACGGCCGCAGAGCGGCGCATCGAGAGGGCTTGGTTGTAGGTGTTCGAACCGACAGTGTCGGTGTGGCCGACGACCATGATCGAGGCCGAGCCGTAGTCTTTCGCCGCTGCCGCCGCATCAGCAACAACGCGTGCCGCTTCGGCCGTCAGGTTCGACTTGTTGAAGCCGAAGAAGACGATGAACTGCTTCGGCGCGCGCGGTTGGACCGGCGGCTCAGCTTTTGGCGGGGCCGGCGCACGATCGGACTGCAGGTCGAACCGCAAACCAATCAGTACGCTGTGGTCAGATTTTTCCCATGTGACAGGGCTATTTGCCGGCGCCGAGAATGATTCGGGATCGTCGGCCAAGAGGTAACGGTAGTCGGCGTAAATCTGCCAACGGTCGCTGAGGTCGTAGCCAAGTTGGGCGATCAGCTGTCCGGCGACGACGTAATCGTCGAGGTCCGGGTTGGAGCCCTGGTAATCGATCATCGCGTGGTCAGCAACAACGAGCACGCCGCCGACGCCAGCGCCGACAGAGGCGTTAAACCGGCCACCCAGCGGGAAGTCGTAGAGGACGTTCACCATTTGGGACAATTCCCAAACGCCGTTGTTCTCGCCAGGATTGAAGCACGAGCCGCCGCCGCTGCTGTCGGTGATGCAATCAATCTTGTTGTGGCGGTAGGCGACTTCAAACTCACCGCGCCAACGGCCCCAGTCGTAACCAACGGCACCGGTGATGATGTAGCCGGATTCGTATTCATTGCGGCCGCTGTATGTGGAGCCGCCCGGGCCAACGTTGTAGTCGGCATCGTTCAGCCAATTCGCGCCCGCCCCCAGGCTCATGTACCAACCGGTGGCCGCACTGGCGCTGGACGCAAGCGCCAAAGCCGTCGCCGCAAGTAATGTCGTTCGTAGTTTCATGGAAAGTATCCCTCCTTCGCGTGGTGCTCCACGGATGAAGGGAAATGGTTAATAAGTCGTTAATTCGACCCAATATGTAGTGCAGAGCGATCTAGATATTGTGGCTCGGCTGCAACAGGTGGGCGCTCCGGCCAAGTCCCGGCAAAGAAAAAGGGCGGGTCACTGTGACCCGCCCTTCGAACTTAGAGTCGCGAGGTCGCTTAGTTGATGTCGACCGTTGCGCGGCGGTTCTGCGGTTCTTTCACGCTGTCGCCGGTCTGCACCATGAGTTCCGACTCGCCCTTACCGGAGGTCGAGATCGAGCCGTCCGAAACGCCCTTACCAACGAGGTTGGATTTGGCGGCGTTCGCGCGGCACTCAGAGAGCTTCTGGTTGTAGCTGTTCGAACCGACCGTGTCCGTGTGACCGACGATGCGGACCGAGGCCGAACCGTTCGACTTCGCAGACGCTGCAGCTTCGCTCAACACCGCATCGGCTTCTGCCGTGATGTTGCACTTGTTGAACCCGAAGAAAATGATGAACGTCTTCGGTGCTGGCGGCGGCGGCGGCGGCGGCGCAACGATGACCACGTCAGCCGGCGGATCGTTGTAGCCATAGCGCAGGCCGATCGAGACGGAGTGCTTGGTCAGTTCCAGTTCGGATTCCGTTTCGACGGGAGCGCCCGGGAACGACAGCGTCATGTCGGCATCACGGATCCATGTGTAGCGGTAGTTCAACATCAGATCGGTGTGCTGGGTCAGACGGTAGGTCAGGCCGACGAGGCCTTGCGCCGCAACTTCCCACGATTGGGCTTTTATGCTGCCGAATTCG
>JANLXP010000424.1:0-12474 GCA_031365165.1 Alphaproteobacteria bacterium | reverse complement strand
ACGGCCCGCCGGTGAGGGCGGGCCGCCACAGGAACGCGATGAATGTTACGGTGCGCTGCCGCGCGGGACCGTCACGAAGGGAACCGACGAGCCCGGCACGAACGTGGTGGGCAGTTTGCCGTCCCATTTTTCGGCCGCGGTCAGCGCCACGTAGCCCGGGTTGTCGCGCAAGGCGCCGGCCTTGGCTTGAATGGCTGAGGCTTCAGCCTCGCCCTTGAGGCGGATGGCGTCGGCGTCGGCTTTGGCTGCAGTGATGCGGGCGGTGGCGTCGGCGGTCGCTTGGACGACCACGCGTTCCGCGTCGACCTTCTTCTGCTCGAGCTGCTGGCGCGCGGTTTTCACGGCGGCTTCGGCGCTCGCCGCTTCTTCGCGGGCGTCTTCGTAGGTTTTCGAGAACTGGATGTTCTCGATCTGCACACCTTCGATGACGAGGCCGTCCGGCATGTTCTTGCGGACGCTTTCTTCGATTTCCTCGCCGAGCTTCTGGCGCTGGTTCACGATCTCGGCGGCTTCATAGCGGCCGAACACTTCTTTGAAGCGCTTGTTGACGTTCGGCCGGATGATCGATTCGAGGAAGCCTTGGCCGTAGCGCGAATAGACCTCGATCGCCTTCTTGGCGTCGATATTGTAGTTGACCGAGACTTTGGTATCGGCGGCCTGAATGTCCTTCGAGTAGGAATTCAGCAACTCGGGGAACGTGAATTTTTGCGTACGGGTCGGCAGGATGACGACCGACTCCATGAACGGGATCACGATGTTGAATCCCGGGCGCAGCGTGTCGACGGCCTGACCCCAGCGCAGCTTGACGCCGACTTCGCCTTCGTCGATCGGCGTGTAGCTCATCCAAATCACGAGCACCACGAACGCGGCGATGATGACGGGGATGCTCATAAGGCCGCCAAGGCCACCTGGAATCTGTGGCCGGCTCGGATTGTTGCCAGAGCGCGGCGTGAAGATGTTCGACATCAAGTCTCTCCTCGATCTCAATGCCCCTCCCCAGTGGGCCGGATAGGGGCCACGCATGTGGGGGTGACGGGGTTCGCATTCAATTGTGCACACGAGCGATGAAATGGTTGATAATAGTTTCAATTGAAACTATGTTGCCGCCCGAAACCGCCTTGAGGGACACGCAAAATGGCCGATTTGTTCGAGAATCCAATGGGTACGGACGGGTTCGAATTTGTCGAATACACCGCCCCCGATACCGCCGCCTTGGGGCGCTATTTCGAGAGCTTGGGGTTTCGCGCAGTGGCCAAGCACCGCTCCAAAAACGTCACGCTCTATAAGCAGCACGACGTCAATTTCATCGTCAACGCCGAGCCTGAAAGCCACGGCGCGCGGTTCGCGAAGGCCCACGGGCCGTCGGCTTGCGCGATGGCGTTTCGGGTGCGCGACGCGGGCAAGGCCTATGCGCGCGCGATCGAACTCGGCGCGAAGCCGGCGCACGGCAAAGTCGGGCCGATGGAGCTCAACATTCCGGCGATCGAGGGCATCGGCGGCAGTCTGATCTATTTCGTCGACCGCTATGGGCCAGGGTCGGTGTCGATCTACGACATCGACTTCGTACCGACAGACGTGACGCAAGGCTTCCAGCACGAGGGGGTTGGATTGGTCGAAGTCGATCACGTCACGCACAACGTCTATCGCGGCAACATGGACGTGTGGTCCGGGTACTACGAGAAGCTGTTCAATTTCCGCGAGGTCAAATATTTCGACATCGAAGGCAAGCTCACGGGCCTGAAGAGCCGGGCAATGACGAGCCCGTGCGGCAAGATCCGTATTCCAATCAACGAAAGCTCCGACGACAAATCGCAGATCGCGGAGTATCTGAACGAGTACAAGGGTGAGGGCATCCAGCACATCGCGCTATCGTCGGAGAATATCTATGAAACCGTCGAGCGCCTGCGCAAAGGACATGTCGCGTTCCAGTCGACGATCGCGACCTATTTCGAAGGCATCGACAAACGTCTGCCGGGGCACGGTGAGGACGTCGCGCGGTTGAAGCGCAATCAAATTCTGATCGACGGCGCGCCGCATGACAACAAGGGGTTGCGGCTGCAGATATTCACGCCGAACGCCATCGGCCCGATCTTCTTCGAGATCATTCAGCGCAAGGGCAATGAAGGGTTCGGCGAGGGCAACTTCCAGGCGTTGTTCGAATCCATCGAGCTTGACCAGATCCGGCGCGGGGTGCTGCAGGCATGAGCAAGAACTGGATCAGCTTTCCACGCATCGAAGGCAACGCGTCGCGCCAAGCGCACGCTGATCTGCCTGAAGGTACGTATGAGCGCGAGTTGGGCCGCGAAGGTTTCTTTGGGCCCGCGACGCACATGTATCACAAGCACATGCCGACAGCGTGGACGTCGTTCACTGGGCCGCTGAAACCGCGAGCCTACGACACGAACAAGTTTTCGGATTTCGGGCCGTCGCCGTGGTCGGCGAACCCGCTGCTCGGCAATGCGCATGTAAAGATGCGCGTTTGGCATGTTGGTGTCGCGATGCCGGAGTTGGCGCGCAACAGCGACGGCGATGAGTTGTTGTTCGTGCACGCGGGATCGGGTGATCTCTTCTGCGATTTCGGGCACATGAGTTTTCGCGACGGCGACTGCATCGTGCTGCCGCGTGGGACGATGTGGCGGATCGAGCCCAAGAGCGAATGTTCGATCCTCCTGATCGAGGCGGTGAACAACGCCTACCGGCTGCCGGACCGCGGAATGCTGGGCGAGCATGCGCAGTTCGATCCGGCAGTGTTGGATACGCCGAAGATCAACGACCGCTTCCTGAAGCAGCAAGGCGAAGGGGAATGGAAGGTTGCGCTTAAGCGGCGCGGGCAGATCTCGACGATCGTCTATCCGTTCAACCCGCTGGACGCACAAGGGTGGAAGGGCACGGTTGTCCCGGTGAAGCTGAACTGGCGCGACATCCGGCCGATCGTCAGTCACCGCTATCATCTGCCGCCGTCGGTGCACACGACTTTCCTGGCCGACCGGTTCGTCGTCTGCACGTTCGTGCCGCGGCCGATCGAGAGCGATCCCGGTGCCCTGAAAGTGCCGTTCTTCCACAACAACGACGACTTTGACGAAGTGATCTTCTATCACGCCGGCAACTTCTTCAGCCGCGACAACATTAAGCCCGGCATGGTGACGTTTCATCCGGCGGGCTTCACGCACGGGCCGCATCCGAAAGCGTTCGCGGCCGGCGCGAAGTCGGAGCGGAAGGAAACCGATGAGGTAGCGGTGATGATCGACGCGCGCGACGCGCTTGATGCTTCGCCGGAGTCTGAGGCGATCGAAGACCGGAACTACGTTGAAAGTTGGCGGGGCGCGAAGTGAAGCTTGCATCACTGAAGCAGGGGCGCGACGGGAAGCTTGTTGTCGTGTCGCGCGATTTGAAGAGGGCGATTGCGGCCGACGTGATCGCGCCCACGATGCAGTTTGCGCTTGATGCGTGGGATCGGTCAGCGCCGCGTCTGCAGCAACTCTATCGCGAGCTGAATGACGGATCGCCGATTGGGTCGTTTTCGTTTCGGCCGCAGGACTGCGCCGCGCCGTTGCCGCGCGCGTATCAGTGGGCGGATGGCTCGGCCTATGTCACGCATGTCGAACTCGTGCGCAAAGCGCGCGGCGCCACGATGCCGGAGTCGTTTTGGACCGATCCGCTGATTTATCAGGGCGGGTCGGACAGTTTCATCGGGCCGGAAGACGATATCCTCGCGGCTGATGAAGCGTGGGGCATTGATATGGAGGGCGAGGTCGCGGTCATCACCGGCGACGTGCAGATGGGCATGTCGCCTGCACAAGCGGCACACCATATCCGGCTGCTGATGCTTGTGAACGACGTCAGCTTGCGCAATCTGATTCCGAAGGAGCTGGAGAAGGGCTTCGGGTTCTTTCAGTCGAAACCGGCGACCGCGTTCTCGCCGGTTGCGGTGACGCCCGACGAGTTGGGCGAGCATTGGCGGGACGGAAAGGTGCATCTGCCGCTGCTCATCGATTTGAACGGTGTCCGGTTGGGTTCTCCCAGCGCCGGGGTCGATATGACGTTCTCGTTTCCGCAGTTGATCGCGCATGTGGCGAAGACGCGGGAGTTGGAGGCCGGATCGATCGTCGGGTCGGGTACCGTGTCGAATGCGGATCGCAAGAGCGGATCGGCCTGTTTGGCCGAAGTGCGGATGCTGGAAACGATCGAGAAGGGTAAGCCTGAGACGCCGTTCATGCGCTTCGGCGACAAGGTTCGCATCGAGATGAAGCTGCCGGACGGTTCGTCCGTGTTCGGCGCGATCGAAAATCAAGTTCGCAAATATGAGGGGCCGAAATGAAGCTCTACGACTACGCGTTTTCGTCGGCGGCGTACCGGGTGCGGATTGCGCTGAACCTAAAGGGTATTGCGTATGAGCGGGCGGTGGTCAGCCTGATCAAGGACGGCGGCCAGCAGCATTCGGCCGCTTACAAGGCGATCAATCCGCAGGCGCTTATTCCGACGCTTCAGGCGGACGGGCACACGATCGGCCAGTCGCTCGCCATTATCGAGTATCTGGACGAAACGCATCCGATGCCGCCGTTGCTGCCGCACTATCCGGCGGAGAAGGCGCGCGTTCGTCAGATCAGCTACGAGATCGCCTGCGATATTCATCCGGTCAACAACATGCGCGTGCGTGGGCAGTTGAAGGCGCTTGGTCACTCCGAAGAGGAGATCATGTCCAAGTGGTATGCGCACTGGATCACGATCGGATTCACGGCGCTCGAAACGCAACTCAGCGGGTCGAAGGAAACGGGCATGTATTGCCACGGGGATAGCCCGACGCTCGCCGACATTTGTTTGGTGCCGCAGATGGCGAATGCGTACCGGTTTAAGGTGCCGGCCGATGCGTTCCCGACGCTGATGCGCATCGACAAGACGTGCCGTTCGCATCCTGCCTTCGCAGCTGCCGCGCCTGAGAAGCAGCCCGATGCGGCCTGAACGCAAACCTGTTGGCGACGGACTGCTGGTGCTCGAGCATTTTTTGCCGTACCGGCTTTCGGTGCTGTCGAACATCGTGTCGGGCCGGATTGCGAAGAGCTATGAGCGGCAATTTCAGCTGACGATCGCGGAGTGGCGCGTGATGGCGGTGCTTGGGCGGTTTCCGGGTTTAACGGCGGCCGAAGTCACTGAGCACACCGCGATGGATAAGGTGCAGGTCAGCCGGGCTGTTGCGCGGCTTAAGCAGACGGCGCGTATCGAGCAGCGCGCGGTCGAAGGCGACCGGCGCGCGCGCCACCTCTTCCTGACCGAGCAAGGGCATGAGGTTTACGCGGAGATCGTGCCGATGGCGCGCGACTACGAGCGCCGCGTGACGCAGGATTTGAGTGCGGCGGAACGGGCGCAGCTTGCGCGGTTGCTGGACAAACTCAGCGCGGCGGCGCTGAAGCTCTAGCCGCCCAAAAAAAGTCGTCATGGCCGGGCCTGACCCGGCCACCCAGGGTCGCGCGCTGAACGCCGTGAAGTTGAACCACGAAAAGCACGAACCTCACGAAGGCGCCCCGCCTATGAGTTCGGCAGAGCGCTTCGTGTTTTTTGTGAAGTTCGTGGTTCGATTAGTTGCGGCGGTGACAGCGACCCTGGGTGGCCGGGTCGCGCTTCGCTTGCCCGGCCATGACGAATTTATTGTTGCGCGCGGGTGGGGCTACGGCGTTTGCGCTTTGGTTTGATGGGTTCTTCCAGCGCGTACGTCTGGTCGCGGAGGAATTCCATTAGTTTTTTGCGGTCGCTGATCGCTTTCAGTTCTTCGTAGGGGATGCGCTTGCCGATACGGATGGTCATGTCGTCGCCGATGCGGTCGTGGACTTCTTTGAAGAGCAGCGACAGGCGCAAAGTCATCGAGACGTGGCTTGCGATTTGGAACAGTCGCGAGTTTTGACCGGCGAAGAAGACGGGCACGACGGGTGCCTTACCCTGCGAGATCATGCGGGCGGTGAACGTCTTCCACTCAGGATCGCGGGCTTTGCGCGTCCACATTTTTTCCGTCGTCGAGACGGTGCCGCCGGGGAAGATGATCAAGGCGCCGCCATTTTCGAGCAGTGTCTTCGCTTCGGCGCGCGTCTTGATGTTCGTCTCAAGTGCTGTCTTCGTTTCCTCAAAGTCGATCGGCAGTAGGAACGGCTTGATTTCTTCGGCGCGCCGCAAGAGCGCGTTCGTCAGAACCTTGAAGTCTTTGCGCACGCGCGCGACCAGCCAACAGATCATCAAGCCGTCGAGGACGCCGAAGGGATGGTTCGCGACCAGGATCACGGGGCCGGTCTTCGGAATTTCGCCGAGCGCGTCTTCGTTCAAGTCGACGTTGAGGCGCAGCTTGCGGATGGCTGCGTTCCAGAAGCTTTCACCCGGCACCGGTTTGTTTTGGTGCTCGAGATACATGCGCTTTAGCTCGGGTTGGCCCGAGATGCGCTCGACCAACTGAATGACCAGGCGCTTAAAGGCCGGATCTTCCGGCGAGGCGTAGGAGAATTCGTCGACTACGGCGGCCATGGTGTCCTTTGGACGCAAATCATTCCGTCAGGGGGTATTCTGCCCAAAGCTTCGTTTCATGGCGATAGGCGGCGATCAAATCGGCGAGCCTTGCCGGTTTGTAGCCGCGCTTTGCGTTTTCGGCGCCGATTTCCCACATGGCCCGGTATTGCTGCATGAGCGCCTTGTAGGCCTCAGGCAACGTCGTTTTGCGGTCCCAGATGTGGGTTGCTTCCGCACCCGCGCCGTTGATTTCCACAATCTTGAAGTTCCGCCCGGCCTGCAGGTCTTCGATGCTGGCGAAGCGCACGTCGAAGCGCCCGAAGTAGAATTCCTTCACGTCCTTGGCGATGCGGTCGAACGCTTCGGTCATCGCGTCCGTGATCAGGTGGTTTCCGTTCCGGAAGATCGTGCCACGGCTGTGGCTGCCGGCATAGGCGATGCGGAACGGTTGGCCTTTTGGCACGATCCAATCCAGGCGGTCTTTGTGGCGCGGAAGATAGATGTGCTGCAGCTGGCCGGCGCGAGGGTCGGCTTCGATCAGTTGGCGCAACGTCGATGTGCCGTCGCCGAAGACATAGGGGAAATATTTCAGCGTGATCGACGTAATGCGGCCGCGCGGTTCGCTGGGCTTGCGGACGTAGAAGATGCCGGCTTCCGCCTCGTAATCGACCAGCGCCTGGAAGACGATCCGTTCGTTCAGCGGAAATGTATCGAGGTATTGCTGCAGTTCTTCCAGATTCCGGACGCGGCGGACGCCGGCACCGCGGCAGCCGAGGTCGGGCTTGGCGATGAACGGGAAGGCGAGGCCTCCGTGCTTGGCGGCTTCGAGCGCTTGCGCCGCCGTCGACGTTTCAGTGCGCGTGAACATTGCCCAGGGTGCGATGAAGCGCCGTGCGTACGCGCCCGATTGATCGAAGACCGCTGCCTTCGACTCTCCGATCCAACCACCCATCGGAAAGTGCGGGTTCGAGATCGTGGGCAGCGTGAAGCGGAATCCGTGTTTGACGGTGAGCCAGAGCCAGTAGGCGCACATCGGCGTGTAGAAGTATTTCTGTGGCCAGAACTCGAAGACCGACACCTGGTCCCCCGACATATCGAGCGGCGGCATGCCGGCGTGGGGCTTGCGGATTTCGAGGCGCGCTTCGTCAGCCATGACCGCGGTCGGCCGGTGCGAAGCGTTGGACGATGTAGGGCGCGGCGAAAATCAGGATCGCGAAGATGGCCGCGATCGACCATCGCCACGCGCCCAGATGCTCGCCCGTCGTGACACCGAAGAAGAAGACGAGCGAGAACAGGAGGGTCGTCCAGACGATGCCGGCTGCCGCCGCGACGAGCGCGAACGGTACGAAGGGCAGGCTTAGAAAACCGCTCGATGTGTAGGTGGGCAGGCGCAGGCCGGGCATGAAC
Organism: Alphaproteobacteria bacterium; assembly: GCA_031365165.1. Lineage (GTDB taxonomy): Bacteria > Pseudomonadota > Alphaproteobacteria > Micropepsales > Micropepsaceae > SZUA-430. Next base: position 4,581 of record JANLXP010000424.1, on the reverse strand, counting down.
CGCGCGCCGATCAAGGCCGGGACATAGCGGCGCTTCAACCAGGCACGGCCCTTGGCCATGCGTTCTTCGCCGATAAAATGCTTTGGCCAGTCGCGGGTGCGCGCTGCCGCGCCTAAGCCGTAGAGCAGGCAGTCGCCGACGAAGATGCCGGTGACGAGTGCTGCGAGCGCGAGCGACGGCGTGATCATGTGGTCCGCGGCGAGCAGGGCGGCGGCGACCGTCGCCACGTCTTCCAGCACGAAGGTCGCCAACACGATGGCAACGGCGATCGCCCAGGGATTTGAGCCCAGTGCGAGCAGCAGCGTGCCGGCATCACCGATCACGGCACGTCCATCATGGCGAAGGCCTTCGCGATGGCGGCTTCGACCTTGTCTTTCGAATTCCAGGGCAGGAAGTGGTTTTGGCCGTCGATGACGGTGACGTCCATCGCCTTCGTGCCGGTCATGTGTTTCTTGATGAAGTCGACGTTCGCGAAGGGAACGAGGTTATCTTTCGTGCCGTGCACGATGGTCACCGGGACTTTGATCGCGGCGAGGCGCGGCGCCAGCGCTTCGAGTTGCGGCTCGAGCGCGATGATTTCGCGGTTTGCGTTGCGCATCATGCGCGGCAGCAGGGCGCTCACTGGCCAGGTGTCGCCGACATATTGGATGAGGGGCACGTCTTCCTGTGCCGGGTCGAGCGAACCGGCGACGATGACGAGTGCTGCAACGAGGTCCGGATCGTCGGCCGCCGCTTGCGCCACGATCGGGCCGCCGAGCGAGTGGCCGACGAGCACGGCGGGCTTCGTTCCGTTCGCGCGGATGATTGCGGCGATGGCGGCTGCTTGTTCGGGCAGCGAGGTGACGGCGTCGTCGGGGCCGCTGTGCCCGAAACCGGGGCGGTCAATTGCGATGTAGTGGTAGCCTTGAGGGACCGTCATCAAGTAATCGGCCCAAGCCTCCGCTTCGCCCGGGGTGCCATGGACGAAGACGACGAGGCGGCCCGCGGCGTCGCCCGCCTCGATGTAGCTAAGCTTGTACGACGCGAGCTGCAGCGTTTTGTGCGGCAGCTTGGTGTTCATTTCGTCGTCGCTGGTCGCGGGACCGGGGATTGCGCAACCGGCGAGCGTCAGCAGCGATCCAACGAGCGCGACGCGGCGGGTCCAGGGTGGAAATTCGAATGCCATGGCGCGCATATTGCGCGAAGGGCGCGGTCTGACAAGCGCACCCCTCGATCACGGCAGCGTTAGGGTTCTGTGAGCGGCGTCTTAGTGCGCCTTGCCCTTGATTGCCGCACCAATCTTGCCTTCGAGGACCGTCGCGTTGAACGGTTTCAGGAGATAGTTGTCGGCGCCCGCTTCTTTGGCTGCGATCGCGTGGTCGGCCTTTGCCTCGGCGGTGATCATGATGAAAGGCGTTTTCTTGAGCTTTTCGTCGGCGCGGACTTTGCGCAGCAGGTCGTAGCCCGTCATCGGCTCCATGTTCCAATCGGAGATGACGAGGCCGTAGTGGGCTTCGCGCAGCTTGGTCAGCGCGGCTTCACCTGTCGCGGCTTCGTCGATGTCCGTGTAGCCCAGTTGCGTCAGCTGGTTTTTGATGATGCGGCGCATCGTGGCGTAGTCGTCGACGATCAAAACTTTCATGAGGACACCCTTCTTTTGTCCGAGAATAGGACAGAGCCGTTTCGGTTTGGTTGACGCCGTGCGAATGTCGGTGCGAAGAAGGTGTTACTTCGCGTCAACTTGGGTGAACGGATCATGACTCTGGCAGGCAAAGACATCGTCGTGACCGGCGCGACCGACGGCATCGGCAAGGTGACTGCGCGGGAGCTCGCGAAGATGGGCGCCTCGGTCACGATCGTGGGGCGCGACGCCGCGAAGGGTGAGGCGGTCGTGCGGGAGCTTCGCCAGGCGGCGGGGCACGACCGGATCGGCTTCGTTGCTGGCGACCTCGCGACACAGAAGGGCGTTCGTGCGGCGGCGGCGGTCATCAAAGGGCGGCTCAAGAAGCTCGACGTGCTCGTCAACAACGCGGGCGCGGTGTTCATGAAGCGCGAGCTGACCGATGACGGTATCGAGCGCACATTCGCGCTCAATCACCTGGGTTATTTCCTGCTGACGCACGAATTGCTCGGTCTCTTGAAGGCGTCCGCTCCGTCGCGGATCGTGACGGTTGCCTCAGCCGCGCATCAGGGTGCGAAGCTCGACATGAGCGATCTGCAGAACGCGAAGAACTACTCGGGCTTTCGCGTTTACGGGCAATCGAAGCTCGCCAACATCTACTTCACCTACGAATTGGCGCGCCGGCTTCAGGGTACGAACGTAACGGCGAATTGCTTGCATCCCGGGTTCGTCGCGTCGCGGTTTGGGAACAACACCGGCGGCGTGTTTCGCTTGCTGATCGGTTGGGCGAAGATGGTGGCCGCGATCTCGGAGGACAACGGGGCGAAGACGAGCGTCTTTCTCGCAAGCTCACCGGAGGTGCAGGGTGTTAACGGCAAGTACTTCGACAAGTGCGCGGCTGTGCCTTCGTCGGCAGTGTCGAATGACGTCGACATCGCGCGCGCTTTGTGGCGCGAGAGCGAGCGGTTGACGGGGATCGCTTAGCCTTCGAACAGGCTCCAGCCGCCGCGGCCGGTGATGCCGCGGAGCATGAGGTAGCTGAGGAGGCCGATTGGGCCGACGAGGAACGTCAGCAGCAGCGACGGGGCGACGATGAACTGGTTCAGGCCGACGCGCTGCGCGTCTCTGGCGATCCAGGCGCCGACGAAGAGATCGAAGACGATGTAGTGCGCCCAGCCGGCGACGACTGCTTCCTTCATCGAAAACGTCTTCATCAGCGCGTCGAGGGATGCGAAGCCCGCGCCTTCCGGCATGTGCACGACGCCGCCCATAACGTTCGCGAGCAGCCAAGTGTAGGTTACGCCTAGGACGATCGGGGCTAGGACTGAGTGGACCAGCGTGTCGGTGATCTTCAGGAACGGCACGAAGATGATCAGCGCCCAGAACGGCATCACGCCGTAGTTCAGAGCGAGGTACAGATCGTCGGCGGAGATCGTTGGCATCATCGTGCGGCTCGAACGCTGGTGAGCGGCGATGATAGCGCGAGCGGGAATCGGCCGCAAAATGCCTTGGGGTTTAGGCTTAACCGAAGCGGCGTTTCAGCCAGGAAATGATGACGCGGTTCAGTTCTTCCGGCTGTTCGGCCTGGGTCCAGTGGCCGCAATTCTTGATCAGGTGCTTCTCAAGGTCGGGCACGAACGTCTCCATGCCGTCGGCCATCGAGGGGCGCAGCACGATGTCGTTTTCGGCCATCACCATCAGGCAGGGCACGTCGACCTTTTGCAGGCCGCCTTCGGTCGTCTGCCAGTTGCGGGTGAAGTTGCGGTACCAGTTGATGCCGCCGGTGAAGCCCGTTCGCGTGAACGCCTTTGCGTAGACGTCGAGTTCTTCCGGCGTCAGTAGCACGTTGCCAGGCCACAAGGTTTCGTCGAGTTCGAGCGCGCGGACGAGGGCGAGGTTGCGCTCTTCGGCCGGGCGCTTCTCGAACTCTTCGATCGTCATGCCGGACTTGCGATAGAAAAGGCGCAGCGTCTTGGCGACGTCCTTGCCCAATAGCGCGTCGGCGACGCCGGGTTTCTGGAAGAAGACGATGTACATGTCTTCGCCGAAGGCCGCGCGCATGAGAGCGATCGGGTCCATCGGCGCGCGCGGCACGAACGGGGTGTTGACGCCGATGACGCCTGCGACGCGGGTTGGGTGCAGAAGCGGCATCTGCCAAGTGACGAAGCCGCCCCAGTCGTGGCCGATGAAGACGGCCTTCTCGATCTTCATCGCATCGAGCAGGCCGACCATGTCGCCAGTCAGGTGGTGGATGTCGTAAGCCTCGATCGGGGCGGGGCGATCGGTCAGGCCGTAGCCGCGCTGATCGGGCGCGATCGCGTGGAAGCCTGCTGCTGCGATCGCCGGAATTTGATGGCGCCAAGAATAGGCGAGCTCGGGGAAGCCGTGGCACATGATGACTGGCACGCCTTTGCCTTCGTCGTAGACCGCCATGCGGATGCCGTTGGTTTCGATGTAGCGCGGCGCGTTCCAATTGATCGTCATTGTTTCTCTCACGCGGTTTTGAGGCCGAGGGCGGCCAGCATTTCGTTGCGGTTCGGCCCGAGCTTCGGCGGATAGAGTTTCTTCGACTTCGGTGTGAGCCACGTGCCAAGCACGCGCAAGACGACCGCCGGCTGCGTCAGCCAAGCGGTCGGCATGGCCAGCATATGGAAGCCTTTCATGATCGCGCGGAGCACATCGAGGTTGCTGCGGGTTGCGGGGCCGATGGCGTCTTCGGCGAAGCTTTTGATCAGGCGGGCTTTCAGTCGCGGTTTGTAGGTCGGATCTTGCTCGTTCTTCGCGCGCCGGATTGCGCCCAGATCCTGCTTCATCAGTGCGTCCCAGAATGGGCGCAGTTCTTTGCGGCTGCGCTTGTCGAAGGCGATCGCCTGTTCGCGCGGGTCCTTGGTCTCGTTCACGATGTCGCCGAGGATGTGCGCGTGCATGACCGCTTGCGAACAGCCGCGGCCGTAGAGCGGGTTCGTGCGGATGGCGCTGTC
>JANLXP010000421.1:0-3888 GCA_031365165.1 Alphaproteobacteria bacterium | reverse complement strand
AGTTGAGGGTCGAACACCTCATAACCGGTTTCGCGGCAGATGATTTCGATCGCGCTCCACGCCTGTTCGAGTACGCGGCGCGCAGCGTCGCCGCTGTGCCAGTAAGGAATGGAGAGCGCTGCGCTGTCGTCGTAGATCTCGATTTGGATGCCGTTCTGCGTGTCGTTCAGTTCGAGATCGCGGAACCGGTCGTACGCCTCGTCGATGTTCATTTTGTAGAGCTTCGCGACCTCTTTGTAGTCGACTTTGAAGAGTTCCAACCGCTGGTCGTGCGCAAGCAGCGCGTCAGATACCTTTTTCTTCTTCGCTTCCGTCTTTGGGTCGCGCTTTCCGCGTGCGCGGTCTTCATCGACTTCAACGATGTCGTGTACGTCGACGCCGGGGCGCGGCGTGAAAAATGTCAGGTCGTAGCTCATGGGTTCTCGGCGACGTAACGCGCGACGAGCGCGGGGTCTTGCATCGGGATGAAGTGCGTGAGGTCCTTGAGGTAGACGTCGCTGGCGTTTTGGAAAACTGTCGCGAGTTCAGGCCAGGTGGGTGAGGCGGAGAAGTCGAGTTGGTCGCGTGGGCCGGCTGCGCGTTCTTTCGCGCGCAGGATCGTCACCGGTGCTGTCACCTTGCGTACGGCGTCGTAGATGTCGGTGCCGAGCGAGCCCATGTAGATCGACGCCTCAACCGCGGGCGGACAGGCGAGTTCGAACCCGCCGCTTGCCGCGGGCTGCATGCCATAGCGGCAGTAGTCTTCCAGCACCTTTGGATGCCAAAGCGAATAGGGATTGCGGTTTTTGAACGCGTCGAACATCTGCTGCCAATCGGTCCACGCGTTGCGGCGGCGGGCGACGGGGTGTTCGGTGCCGACCGGCCAGAACGGGGCGCCCTTGTACATCTCCGGCGCCATGATCACCGGATCGATCAGCAGCAGACGCTTGAAGGCTTTGGGGTTTGCCGCCGCGATCTGGACCAGGATATGCCCGCCCATCGAGTGGCCGGCGCCGACTGCGCCGCTCAAGTTCAGATGCTCCACAAGTTCGGCGATATCGCGTGCAGGCTCAGCCCAGTTGGAGATCAGGCCGGTCTTTTCGCTGCGGCCGTGACCGCGCAAGTCGACCGCGATGACGTTCAGGCCCGCCGGCAGCGCGCGCACAACCTCGTCCCAGCAGCGGCCATGAAACCCGGTTGCGTGTATCAGGAACACGACGGGTTCCCCCGGCCTGCCCCATTCGGCATAAGCGATGCGGGCACCCGAGGCTTTGAAGATGTGTTCGGCGGGGTTCTGGTTCATCAATTTTGGTGACACATTAAAATCGCGTTAGAATCGGCGAAAAACCTGCAAGATCGTGAGAATCGCTTTGAGGTGGTTCAGGCATCAATTCCTCACGTGTAACGGGCAACCCATGCACGCAGTATCGTCCACAAGCAATTGTCGGTTGAAAATCACCACCTGACCGCGCAGAAGCACAAGAAAATTCATCGTGGAAATGCGTGTTCGGTCTTTGCTGTGTCCCTCGCGTGACATAGGGAAAGACCTTCAAGCGTTACATTCCCACCTGCATCCCCGGGCGCGCCCCCAAGGCGGAATACCGCCAACCGCGCTCACTGGCCCCTCGCGACGAATAAGGTAGATGGTGAGTTATGAAGATTAGATCGCTGCTCCTCGGAGCCGCTGCGACGCTCTTGGCCGTTTCGGCCGCGAACGCGCAAGAAAGAAACGGTTGGTACATCGGCCTCGAAGGCGGATGGAACATGATCGAGGACACGCACGCCTTGTCGGTGAGGGATCCGGATATTGGCCCGCCCGTGGCGTCGACGGGCGATATCGTATTCTCCGACGGTTGGGCCGCGATTGCGACCGTCGGCCATCACTTCGGGCACAATTGGCGTTGGGAAGTGGAAGTCGGCTATCGCAGCAACGATTTCGATCTGACGACCGGGCAAGTGACCGAGTGGTCCGGCATGTTGAATGTGCTCTATGATATTCCGCTCACCAATTCGTTCGCCTTGTCCCTCGGGGTCGGCGCCGGTGGCGACAACATGGAAGTCGAGGGTGGCGACAGTTTCCAAGATCGTCAGTGGAATTTTGCTTATCAAGGCATCGCGGGCCTGACCTGGTCCGTGTCTGACCGCTTCGACCTATTTGCGAACTACCGGTATTTCCGTGTGAACGAGCCGGACTTCGAAAGCCGTGTGGTCGGACCGCCAGGCTTGCAGACTATCGAAACGGACGATGTCGTGAAGCACACGGCGACGATCGGGTTGCGGTACAATTTCGGCGCCAAGGCCGAACCGCTGCCGCCACCGCCGCCACCTCCCCCGCCGCCGCCGCCACCGGCTGCGCCGAAAGAGTTCATCGTGTTCTTCGGTCACAACAAGTCGAACCTCACGCCTGAGGCGATGGACGTGATCCGGCAGGCCGCGTCGGCCGCGAAGGAATACGGCAGCGCGACCGTCACCGTTATCGGTCACGCGGACAAGTCGGGTTCGCCCGCCTACAACGAGAAGCTCTCGCTGCGCCGTGCAGAGGCTGTGAAGGGTTCGCTCGTCGGTGAAGGCATCGAGGCCGGCAAGATCACCACATCGGGCCGCGGCGAAAGCGATCCGATGGTGCCGACCGAAGACGGCGTACGCGAACCTCAGAACAGGCGCGTACACATCAATCTCTAATCATCCGATTTAGGGGATGATGCTTGCGAGGGCGGAGGCCAAAACTCCGCCCCCGCATCTTCCGGGGGGAAGATTTAGTCCAACGGCAGGCTATCGCCGACGTGCATTTGAATTCTGGCCCCTTAGAGACCCAAGAAAAGGAAATGGTGAGCGTTATGACCACGAGATCGCTGCTTCTCGGCGCCGTCGCGTCGTTGGTATTCGTATCCGCAGCAAGTGCCTATGAACGGAACGGCTGGTATGTCGGCCTGGAAGGCGGCGGAAGTTGGGTGGACGACTTGGACGGCACCCGGAGTTTCGACGCGACCCCGCCGGGTGCGCCGATCGTCACCGCACCGGTATCGTTTCCGTTCGAAACGGGCTGGGCCGCGCTTGGAACGATCGGCTACGGCTTCCGCACCAACAATTTCCGCGTCGAGCTCGAAGGCGGCTATCGCGACAACGACAGCGATCCGAGCGGTTTCGGATCGTTGACCGAGTGGTCGGCCATGCTCAACGTGCTCTACGACATCTCGTTGACCGACCGGCTTGGCCTGTCGCTTGGCGCTGGCGCGGGCGGCGATCACTTCAATCTAGAGGTGGTCGGCAATTCGTTCGACGAGGGTGACTGGCAGTTCGCCTATCAAGGAATCGCCGGCTTGAACTACATGCTTACGGATCGGCTCGATCTGTTCGCCAACTACCGGTACTTCCGCGTCAACTCACCCGACCTCACCGGACCGGGAAACGTTCTCATTCCCGTTGGCACGATCAACTTCGAATTCGACGACGCCGTGAAGCATACGGCGACGATCGGGTTGCGCTATCACTTCGGGCAGCCGGAGCCGGCACCGATGGTTTCGCCGCCGCCCCCACCGCCGCCACCGATGGAGCCCGCCGCTCCGCCGCGCGAGTTCATCGTCTTCTTCGGCCACAACAAGTCGAACCTGACGGCAGAAGCGCAAGAAGTGATCCGTCAAGCCGCCGCTGCCGCCAAGCAGTTCGGCTCGGCTACGCTGACCGTCATCGGCCACGCCGACCGTTCCGGATCGCCGAAGTACAATCAGGGTCTGTCGCAGCGCCGTGCGAATACGGTGAAAGGTGCGCTGGTCACGGAGGGTATCCCGGGCGGTTCGATCTCGACGTCCGGCAAGGGCGAGAGCGAGCCTTTGGTGCCGACGGCCGACGGCGTGCGCGAGCCGCAAAACCGGCGCGTGCACATCAATCTGTAACGTCCCAGATCGCAGG
>JANLXP010000403.1:0-4010 GCA_031365165.1 Alphaproteobacteria bacterium | reverse complement strand
ACGTGAACGTCACCACGCGCATGCCAGATGCAAAGTACGTCGGCGTCCTGCAGAAGACCGTGCGCTTCACGACGACGCTCAAGCGCAGCTACCGTGTCCTCGCCGTCAATCCGTTCGGCGAACCGGTCGCCTCGCCGTGGGCACTGCTCGACGTGAAGTGCTGAAGCAGCGGCGCCTGCGACGGTTTGGATGCGACACGGATGTCCGTCGATTTTCGCGGGCGCCGATCCCATCTTCGGTTCTTCCCGATCGAGCCCTTCACGGGCTCGTTCGCGGCTGCGACTTGAACCTTGTGAATCGGAAAAACGCCCCGGCCATCTCATGCCGGTGAGGCTGCGGGAGAGGTGTGCCGACATCTCCCATGGTCCAAACGCTGACCGAACGGATTCCAAACGCATTCCAAACGCATTCCAAACGGATAAAACCGGAGAAACGAGCCGCGCAAACGCATCTAACGGATTCGATTTGCGCATTCGTCCGCGAGCAGACGCTTCGCAGACGGATTCCAGACGCATTGCAGACGGATAAATCCGCGGAAATCAGCCGTGCAGACGCATCAGACGGATTCGATTTTCGCGTTTCTCAAACGGTCTGGAAGTCGAGCCGGTACGCATACCCGCGCATCACCGGCTGGTAGCTCACCTTGCCATGGCCAGCAGCCGCTTGCGCCTCGAGCCACGCGCGCACCTCGGGCCGGAAGCGCACGTGGAACTGGTCCAGCCACGTCCCCAGGAGCTTCTTGAACCATTGAGGCATGCCCTCCTGGTTCCCGAAGTCGACCACGTGGATCGTACCGCCCGGTTTCATCTGCTTGATGCCGTGCTCCAGCGCCTCGCGCCAATCGTCCATCATGGAAAGCGAATAGGAATAGATCAGACGGTCGAACGGCCGCGAATGCCCAAGGCCCGCCGGGGTGAAATCGGTCGACAAAGCGGTCGCAAGTTTGACTCGCCCGCTCAGGCCCGCACCGGCAACGGACTCCGATGCCGTCTTCAACATCTCGCTCGACGCGTCGATGCCGTAGAAGGTGGCGTTCGGGTTGCGCTTGGCGAGCAGCACGAGATTGCGCGCCGTGCCGCAGCCGACCTCGCAGATATGATCCGTGGCACCGACCGGCAACTCTTTGATCAGCTTGTCGCGCCCGAACAGATAATACTTGCGCGTCAGGTCGTAGATGTACCGTTGGTGCCGGTACATATTGTCCATCGCCTTATGGGCGCCAGACCCAACCTCAGACGTCATTGCGCAGCCTTCAAGCTATAGACGTGGAAGCCGCCATAGATCGACGAGCGGTCCTGCTCGAAATAGGCGTGCCCTTCCGCGGGCGAATAGTCCCACTTGCCGATCAGTTCGGCGGGCAACTTCCGCTCGAGCGGCGAGTCGGGCCCGGCGGTTCGGAAGATAACGCGCGCACCCGGCGCCGCCGTCCGCGTGATCTGCTCCCACAGCGCCGTGATCTGCTCTTCGTTCATCCAGTCCTGCGCATCGAGCAGGACGTAACGATCGAGGCTCTGCACCGGCAGGCCGGCAAGATAATCGGTCATCGAAGCGAGATGCGTCTCGACGCGGCCCGTGCGCTCGCGAACGATCTTGTAGGTCTCTTCCTGCAAGTACGCAGGCACCGCGCCACGGTCTTCCGTGTCGTAGCGCCTACCGAACGCCTGCCAGGCGAAGTAGTTCTCGGTGATCGGAAAATCGCAGGCGAGCTTCTCGATCCGCCGCCGGATCAACCCCGCCGGATCGCCGCCGGACGCTTTGTTCAACTCGTCATACTGCGCCGGCGGAATACCCAGCGCATAAAACGACACAGGCATCTTCGACAATGCCTTCACGAGCTTCGAATCAAACAACGGCGCAATGGTGCGGTTGAAGATCGCGCGCTGCTCTTCCGGCGTGCGCGCCGTCAGCATCTCTTTCAGCTGCTTGCCGTGCAGCCGGGCGACGGTCTGCAGAATGCCGAGAAAGCGGCCGAGCAACCCGTAACGATAGAGGTTGCGCGCGAACATGTTGATGCGCCGGCCGCGGAGCGGGATCCACTCCTCCCAATACTTGCGGGTGGTGTCGTCCAACCGCTCCAAAAGGAAGCTGTCGTACGCGACGCGATTTTCCTTGGAATTCGCGTAGCCGAAGAACTGGAAGAAATCCTCGTAAGTCGGCAGGTGCGAAAGCGCCGCAAGCTTTAGCCGCGTGAGCGCGATATGGTTCGGGTTCAAATCGACCGCGATCACCTTCGCCGGGTTCGCGGCCAAGTAATTCACCACGTTGCAGCCGCCAGACGCGATCGTAATGATGCGGCTGGTGGGCCCAATCCGAAGCGCCGCCATATCGACGTCGGGATCCTCCCAAATCTGGTTATAGACAAACCCTTGGAACATGAGCGTGAACAGCCGCTCTAAGACGCCGCGCTTCGAGGTCAAACTGTGGTTGACCGCGGCTTCCTTCAGAAGTTTGTTACCCATGATGTGGCGCTGGATTCCGATTGAAAAAGCGCCTTCATGGGGTGGACCGCGAAGCGGTACCCTGGGGCGCGAACCAGTTATCTAATGCGGGACCACTAGGCTTGCAAACGCGTCACCCGGCCAAGAAGGGCCCTAAACCCCCGAAATCCCCTACGGCGAGCAAACCGGCGCTCTCGACGCCCGTGTCGCAGGCGCTACTGACAGCCCTCTTGGCCCAGGAAGAAGGCGCCTCGCTGGACAGCGCCCTCTCCCGCGCGCTGAAAACCACCCGCGATTTGCTGCCCGCCGACCGCCGAAAAGTCGTGCAGAACCTGTACGAGGTCAACCGCCGCCGCGCGCGCCTCAGCTGGCATCTGACGAAGGAACGCTCACGCATCTCCCCGCATCATCTTGTGCTGGCGTTCGCAGCACTCGAAACCGGCGGCGAAGCGAAGGGGCTCCGCTACAGCGAGAACGACCTCGCTTTGGTGCAGCAACTGGCGCACCGCAGGCTGAACGATCCGGCGATGCCGGAAGCAACCCGTCTCGAGTGCCCGCCGGCGTTCGAAAAGGCGCTGCGCGAAGCCTTGGGCGCCGACTTCGAAAAAGAGATGCAGACCGCGCTCGAACCAGCCGCAGTCGACCTGCGCGTCAACCTCCTGAAAACGACGGTCGAAAACGCGCGCAAGAAACTCCGCGCCGAAGACGTGGCAGCCCGCCTCACGCCCTACAGCCCCTGGGGCCTACGCGCGGACGCGGGATCCAACATCTCGGCGACGGCCGCGTTTCGCGACGGCCTCATCGAGTTCCAAGACGAAGGCTCGCAACTCGCGGCCCTGATCTGCGACGCCCAACCGGGGATGCAGGTGATGGATTTCTGCTCCGGCACTGGTGGCAAGACGCTGGCCCTCGCGGCCGGTATGCAGAACAAGGGCCACATCGTCGCCACCGACATCAGCGCAACCCGCATCGCCCGCGCGAAGCTGCGCATGAAACGCGCCGGCGCCGAAAACGCAGAACGCAAACTCCTGCCCGCTGTCGACGACAAGTGGATGAAGAAACACTACGCAAGATTCGACCGCGTCTTCGTTGACGCCCCCTGCTCCGGCACCGGCTCGTGGCGCCGAAACCCCGACGCCCGATGGTCGCGGCAAGCAGCCAACCTCGACGAGCTCACGGCGTTGCAAGACTCGATCGCCGCCCGCGCCGCCAACTTCGTCAAACCCGGCGGCTTGCTGATCTACGCAACGTGCTCGCTATTGCGGCGCGAAAACGACGACCGCGTCGCGCACTTCCTACAGCAACGAAAAGACTTCGAGCGAATCGACGCCCGCACGCAGTTTCCCCCAACGCGCGAATGGCCCAGCGGCAGCGAACCGGTCCTGCGCCTCTCCCCCGCCCGTCACAACACCGACGGCTTCTTCGCAGCGATTTTGAAACGAGGAGCCTAACGATGCGTGCGCCAGCAATTCTCGCACTGCTCGCAACGACTCTTTTCGCAGCGGCTGCACAGGCCGGATGTCCGCGAGTCACCGTCGATATCCAGTCGAAGAGCGACCACCTGACGTTCGC
>JANLXP010000373.1:0-1538 GCA_031365165.1 Alphaproteobacteria bacterium | reverse complement strand
GGGAGCACTTTTCGCATCTTCGTATCTTCGTATCTTCGTGTGAGCCATTCTTCCCGACCGTGCCCATGACCCTGGCTGGGAGGGCTCAAGCCCGGCCATGACGAACGGGTGAGCGCGGCCAAGATTTCCCGCCATTTCTGTGCCGCCTCTGCACGCGGGCTTGCACCGTAACAGCCGCGCCCCGTAATTAGCGGCGCATGGGGGATTCTCTTAAGCCCGAGGATGAGGTCATCAACTGCCGTCTCCACATTGCGGGGATGGTGGGGCCGAACTGTGCTGCTCGCGTCGAACGCGCGCTGATGGCAGTGCCCGGCGTGCAGAACGCGATCGCCGATGCCGCGCGCGGCGACGCGATCGTGCGCGCCGCCGGCAACGCCTCCGTCGAGCAGATCGGCCGCGCGCTGGATGAGGCGGGCTACCGCCTGCACAGCGTCGACGGCGACCTCGATCCTTCGCCTCAGCCCGCGCCCGAACCTGAGCCCGAACCAACACCCGCACCACCGCCGCCGGAGCCCGCGCCGACGCCCATCGTGGTGCCCGCGCGCGATCAACCGTTCGACGCGATCGAAGAACCAAGCCCGTGGAGCCGTCCGTTCCGCCAAACGGCCCGCGCGATCGCCTATCTCCTCTTCCTCTCGCTCGCCTGGATCGCGGCCTATCGCTTCCTTCCTGTCCCCGCAACCATCCACATGGTGGGCGAGACGGTGTTCGAAGGTCACACGCTGCGCTATCAGTGGGTGCCGCTCGAGCGCATCTCGCCCAATCTGGTGCGCGCGGTGATCGCCTCCGAAGACGGCGAGTTCTGCAACCACATGGGCTTCGACTTCGACGAGATCGAGCGCTCGTGGAACAAGGCGCAACGCCGCGACGCACCGGCCCGCGGCGCCTCGACGATCACGCAGCAGACCGCAAAGAACGCGTTCCTCTGGACCGGCCGCTCCTACTTCCGCAAAGCGATCGAGGCCTACTTCACCGGCGCGATCGAAGTCGTGTGGGGCAAGCGGCGCATCATGGAAATCTACCTCAACATCATCGAATTCGGCCCCGGCATCTTCGGCGCGGAAGCCGCGTCCCGTCACTGGTTCCACAAGACGGCGGCGAACCTCTCGCCCCTCGAAGCCGCAAGACTGGCCGCCATCTTGCCCTCGCCCAAGCGCTACAAAGCCAACCCCCCCGGCCCCTACATCTCCGGCCGCAGCTACACCATCGCCGCCCGAGCCGGCTCCGTCGGCGCCTACGGCGAAGACCGCTGCGTCAGACGGTGAGCGTAAGGCTCCAACGTCGATCAGAAAGAACAAGCCCTGGGAGCGCCGGCGTCCCGCCCGCTCTTATTCCACGCCTCCACCAGCACCGCGCGCGAGAAGCATCAAAGAGCGGGCGAGACGCCCGCGCTCCCAGGGATTGTTCGCTCTGGTCGACGTTGGAGCCCTACGCTCAGCGTCTTACGCAGCGGTCTTCGCCGTAGGCGCCGACGGAGCCGGCTCTTGCGGCGATGGTGTAGCTGCGGCTTGAGATGTAGGGGCCGGGGGGGTTGGCTT
>JANLXP010000327.1:0-1585 GCA_031365165.1 Alphaproteobacteria bacterium | reverse complement strand
TACCGATCACGCTCGATCCGACGCAATCGTCGTTCGAGGTTGTGGGGCCGGATGGCGCCAAGCAGCTGAAGATCGCCGACGAGGTGGCGTTCTGGTCGCCGCGTTTCGACAAAGCAGATCAGGCTGTCAAGAATTCCGATCTCGTTTTTGTCGGTTATGGCGTCAACGCGCCGGAAGAGCGGTGGAACGATTTCAAAGGGATCGACGTCAAGGGCAAGACGATTGTGCTCATGATCAACGACCCCGGCTTCATCGTCGGCGACGCCAGCATGTTCAAGGGCCGGGCGATGACCTACTACGGTCGCTGGACCTATAAGTTCGAGGAAGCAGCCCGTCGCGGTGCTGCCGCCGTGATCATCATTCACGAGACGGAGCCTGCCGCTTACGGTTGGCAGGTCGTGCGGAATTCGAACACTGGCGCGAAGTACTACCTCGACAGGCCGAACGGGAACGCGGACCTCGCGGTTGTGCATTCTTGGATCACGACGGACGCGGCTAAAACGCTGTTTGCGCGCGCGGGGCTCGATTACGACAAGCTGCGCGTGGCGGCGAACAAGCGCGGCTTCCGCGCTGTGCCGATGAAGGGGTTGAAGCTGAACGCGGTCACGCATTCGGCGGTCGCGCGGATGAAGACGCGCAACGTGATCGGTGTGGTTCAGGGAACGGTCAGGCCGGACGAGTACGTTCTGTACACGGCGCATTGGGACCATCTCGGCGTAAAGCAAGACGTGCCGGGCGCGGACAAGATCCACAACGGTGCGGTCGACAATGCGAGCGGTACGGCTGCCATTTTGGAGATGGCCGAGGCGTTTGCAGCGGCTCCGCCCAAGCGGTCCGTGATGTTCGCGTCGGTGACTTTGGAAGAGCAGGGGCTGCTTGGTTCGGAGTATCTGGCGAAGCATCCGCCCGTGGCGTTGAAGCAGATTGTGGCCGGCATGAATTTCGACGGCGTGGGTCCGGCTGGACCGTCGCGCGATATGACGGTCGTGGGATCGGGCGCCTCGCAGCTTGAAGACCTGTTGGCGGCGGCGTTGAAAAAGCGTGGGCGCGTGACGACACCGGACCCGGAACCGGAGAAGGGTTCGTTCTATCGTTCCGATCACATCAGCCTCGCGAAGGTCGGCGTGCCGATGCTTTACGCGGGGCAGGGCATCGACATGGTGGAAGGCGGGAAGGCCGCCGGCATGGCGTTGCGCGAAGACTATCGCTTGAAGCGCTATCACCAGCCGTCCGACGAGTGGAGCGACGACTGGGACCTGCGGGGGCCGGTGGAAACGATGGAGGTCGCGTACGAGCTCGGGAATACGATCGCGAACTCCAGTGAGTGGCCCACTTGGTACAAGGGCAACGAGTTCCGCGGTATACGCATGAAGAGCATGCGGGGGCGGTAGTCAGAAAATGAGCCATCAATGCCATCACTATGGCTTGGCGAACGGGATGGACTTGGTGGTTCAATCATTGCTGAAGCGAAACGTCATCTAGATGTTCAAAAAAATCCTCATTGCCAACCGGGGTGAAATTGCCTGTCGCGTGATCAAGACCGCGCGGAAGATGGGCATCAAGACGGTCGCGGTTTATTCGGAAG
>JANLXP010000033.1:0-1390 GCA_031365165.1 Alphaproteobacteria bacterium | reverse complement strand
CATGCAAAATCATATGTTTAGTATGGTTAACAAACGGTTTGCCCTGTGCTGCCGCTTCGGCCGAAATCGTCTCGTAGGCCAGGGCAATGCCTCCGCCAGGGGGCCGTTCGCCATCGGGAAACGACAACACGTTCGTAGGCTTGTCCTTCCCCCGGAACCGCGCGTTGAGGTCTTGGAGCGTCGCATCGTCGGCAAAGACCACCGCGATCTCGCCCGCGGACTTCGCCCTAAGCGCCGGCCAATCGGACGAAAGCGCGAGCAGCGATTGCACCTCGGCAGCCGCCTTCGGCCACTTTTTACGCCAGGCCGGGCTCTTGATTTCGATCTCGATAAGTTTGCGGCGGGGCGCCATCAGCTCGGCCGCTTGGGGCCGGCCCCCCGCCGTGCATCGAACGCCGCATAAGCGCGCACGATGCGCTGCACCAACGGGTGGCGCACGACGTCGGCGTCCGTGAACTCCGTCATCGCAACACCTTCCACGCCGGCCAGCACCGTTTGCGCTTCCGAAAGTCCCGACACTTGGCCGAGCGGCAAGTCGGTCTGAGTCGGATCGCCAGTGACCGCCATCCGCGCACCATCGCCAAGGCGCGTCAAAAACATCTTCATCTGCTGCGGCGTGCAGTTCTGCGCCTCGTCCAAAATGCAGTAGCTGTGCGCCAATGTTCGTCCGCGCATGAACGCAAGCGGCGCAACTTCGATCACGCCTTCGGCAATGCGCCGCTCGATTTGCTCCGCCGGCAGCATGTCGTGCAGCGCATCATAGAGCGGTCGCAAATACGGATCGACTTTCTCTTTCATGTCGCCGGGCAAGAAGCCGAGCCTCTCGCCCGCTTCAACCGCCGGCCGTGACAAGATCAAGCGATCCACCTCACCGCGCGCAAGCAAACTCACGCCAACCGCGACCGCAAGATAGGTCTTGCCGGTGCCCGCCGGCCCCAGTCCCACGACGAGATCGTGCTTCAACAGCGCATCCAGATACTTCGCCTGCCCTGGCGTTCTGGGCTTGATCACGCGCTTCGGCGTTGAGACGCTCGTGCTGCTGGGCACGACGGATTCGCCGGCCAACCCCAAGCGGATCGCGCGATCGACATCTGTGGGCGACACGTCGCTGCCCTCCTCTGCATGCGCATAAAGGTCGCGCAGAACCTGCGCGGCGTGCGCGCGCGCCATTGGCGCACCATGGATCGTGAAGCGGTTGCCGCGATGTGCAATCTCGACGTCGAGCTTACGCTCGATATCGGCCATATGCCGGTTGTGCGCCCCGACGACGCGCGCGAGTATCGCGTTGTCGCGAAACTCAAGGGCCAGCCCTTGCAAATCGTCGCGCGGCTTCTTTGGTTTTGTAGTCAAGCGACCGCCTCAGTCGCTCGCGCGACATCTAAAACCAGTT
>JANLXP010000320.1:0-3422 GCA_031365165.1 Alphaproteobacteria bacterium | reverse complement strand
CGGGCAGGCGCTCTCCGAGTTTCAGAATACGCAGTTCAAGCTTGCCGATATGGCGACGGACCTAGAGGCCTCGCGGCTGATGATCTGGAACGCGGCGGCCGCGCTCGACCGGCGCGATCCGCGCGCGACGATGCTGTGCGCGATGGCGAAGCGTTTTGCGAGCGACAATGCGTCCAAGATTGCGAACGACGCGCTGCAGCTGCATGGCGGGTATGGATATCTCAAAGACT
The DNA here is from genome assembly GCA_031365165.1 of Alphaproteobacteria bacterium. Classification (GTDB taxonomy): domain Bacteria; phylum Pseudomonadota; class Alphaproteobacteria; order Micropepsales; family Micropepsaceae; genus SZUA-430. The sequence continues at coordinate 3,192 of JANLXP010000320.1, read as the reverse complement.
TTCCGTTGGAGCGGCATGTGCGTGATCTGCGTGTGCATCAAATCCTCGAGGGGACGAACGAAATCATGCGCGTGATCATCGCCCGTGAGATGTCGCGCCAATGATTTCGCAACGGCTTGCGCTTTCGGCGATCGCTTATGGGTTGCTCATTTGGTTTGAAGCCACCGTGATCGTCCGCTGGTTTGGCGGCTATGTGCTGGTGCCGGGCAATTCGGCTCTGACGATCGCTGTCTTTGTGCTGACGGTGCCATTGGTATTTGCGATCGGTTGGGTCTTCTTTGCGACGTTTCAGACGAAGCCGTTGGAACGTGCGCTTGTGACCATCTTGATCTGCGCGGCGGGACTGATCGCGGATGCGTTCGTGTTCGTGTGGATCGAGAACGTGTTTCCCATCATGAGCGCGACGCAGGAACGGATCTTCGCGAGTTGGCTGTTGTGGGCCTACGGGCTCGGCCTCTTGAGCGGTGTCTGGCCGGCGAGGCTTCCGCGCGTGCCCGAGGCAGTGGGGGACAGGTGATGGACGAGGTTTTGTTCGAGAGGCGCGGCCGCGTCGGGCTTATCACGCTGAACAGGCCGAAAGCGCTGAACGCGCTTACGCTGCCGATGGTCGATGCGATGCAGGCTCAACTCGTGGTTTGGCGCGGGGACGAAGCGGTAGAGCTTACCCTTGTGCGCGGGGCGGGCGAACGAGCGTTTTGTGCCGGCGGCGACATTCGCGCGCTGCACGATTCCGGCAAAGCGGGCACGCCCTACGTGATCGACTTCTATGAGCGCGAGTACAAGCTCAACACATATATCAAGCGATACCCGAAGCCTTACATCGCGTTGATCAACGGCATCGTCATGGGCGGCGGCGTGGGCGTGTCCGTACATGGGCGTCAGCGCGTGTGTGGCGAAGGCACAGTGTTTGCCATGCCCGAGACGGGGATCGGGCTCTTTCCGGATGTCGGCGGCACGCATTTCTTGCCGCGGCTGCCTGGCGAGCTTGGGATGTATCTGGGTCTCACCGGTACGCGCCTCGATATCATCGACGCGAAGTATGCCGGCATCGCCACGCATATCGTGCCGGCGGCGCAGCATGAGGCGTTGATCGCGGCACTCGCCGATGAAGGTGAGGCGTATGAGCGAACGCTCTCGCGATTTGCTGTGGCGCCTGCGAACGTGTCGAAGATCGCTGGGTTGCAGCCGCTGATCGACCGGCATTTCGCGCATGGCACCGTGGAGGCCATCGTTGCGTCGTTGGAGAGCGACGGATCGTTGTTTGCCGTCGAGACGTTGAAGGCGCTGAAGACCAAGTCGCCGACGAGCCTCAAGGTGACGTTCCGTCAGCTGCGCGAGGGGCGGCAACGCGGATTCGAAGAGTGCATGCAGTTGGAGTTCCGCCTGACGAACCGGTTCATGCGCGGTCAGGACTTCTATGAGGGCGTACGAGCGGTGATCGTCGAGAAGGACAATGCGCCAAAGTGGAAGCCGCCGACGTTGGGCGACGTGAAAGCCGAAGACGTATTGGCGTACTTTGCAGCACTGCCGCACGGCGACCTAAAGCTCGCCTAGATGTCGTCGATCTTGAGGTAGATGCAGGCGGCGAGCAGTCCCGTCACTTTGCTCCCGTCGTCCGACAACGGCCATACTCTTACTTCCGCGCGGCAGGGAGTGTCGTTCTGATTGTTGAATTCGGCCGTGGCCGCTTGCGGCGCCTGTGTCTCGACGCAGCGAACGTAAGCATCATAGCCCGGACGACCGGCCCGGCCGGGGGTCAGATCGGAGTGCAAGCCGCCGGTAACGTTGCGGCCATAAGAGTCGATCAGGTGTTGTCCGATCAAGCGATAACGGAAATGGACCGGGATGCTCGGTACAACGTCGATAAGGGCCACGTAGGCGAGCGCTCCCCCGGCCCTTGCCGGATTGATTTCGGCGCGCGCCGGCATCGTGCGGTTACCGCGCGCGGTTTGCCAGACTTCGCCAAGTTGGGCGAACACCTGCTCGGGTGTGTGTGCTTTGCTCATTTTCGGGAAGGATACCTGCTGACTGTTAACGCGATACAAAATCGGGCCTATAACAGCGCCTGAGATAAACGTCAGGAGCACGCGCATGCGTATCGGATTCATCGGGCTTGGGAACATGGGCGGGCCGATGGCCGCCAATCTGGTGAAGGCAGGGCACGATGTCGCGGTGTTCGACATGTCGTCCGCCGCGATCGAAAAAGCTGTCGCAGCGGGAGCGAAGTCGCGCGGGTCGGCGAGCGATGCGGCGCGCGAGCAAGACGCGGTCGTTACGATGTTGCCGGCTGGGCAGCACGTGCGGCAGGTCTATCTCGGCGACAACGGTATTTTGAAGCAAGCAAAGTCCGGGACGCTGTTGATCGATTCGTCGACCATCGACGTGGCGACCGCGCGCGACGTGCATGCGGCGGCAAAGAGTTCGGGAGCCGAATTTCTGGACGCGCCGGTCTCGGGCGGCGTCGGCGGGGCAACGGCCGGAACATTGACGTTCATGGTCGGCGGCGATGAGACGGCTTTTGGCCGCGCGAAGCCGATCTTGGAGAAAATGGGCAAGAACATCTTTCACGCCGGCGGCGCAGGGACGGGGCAGGCGGCCAAGATCTGCAACAACATGCTGCTGGCCATATCCATGATTGGAACATGCGAGGCTTTTGTGCTGGCCGAGAAGTTGGGTCTAAGCCACGAAACGTTGTTCAAGATTTCTTCGACGGCGTCGGGGCAGTGTTGGAGCCTGACGAGCTATTGCCCTGTTCCGGGGCCGGTGCCGGCGTCGCCGGCGAATCGTGACTATCAGCCCGGATTCACGGCTTCGATGATGCTGAAAGATTTGAAACTCTCGCAGAACGCGGCGCAAACATCGGGAGCATCGACACCGCTCGGGGCCCAGGCGACCGCGCTCTATAGCCTCTTCGAATCCGCTGGTGCCGGGGGTCGAGATTTTTCTGGAATCATCCAGCTTCTGCGCGGAAACCCTCAGTCTTAACCGAAAATTAGTCACACGACTTAAGCCGGTCTTAGCGCGGCTTGCCTAATGTGACGCCTGTCATAGGGGCGAAAAGCCCAAAACAGGTGGGTTCAGTCATGAGCGTTACAGCGACGGCACGTCAGCCGGTGGAACAACACGAAGAGGGCCAGGCGAAGCCGCGCTACCTCGAGTGCTTGAACCTGATCGAGCGTTTGCATCGCCAAT
>JANLXP010000298.1:0-1495 GCA_031365165.1 Alphaproteobacteria bacterium | reverse complement strand
GCTCAGGGTGCGCGGCCGCTCGCGCTGAGCGATCGCCGCCGGGTCGACACCTTCCGCGTCGAAATAATCGGCGAGGGCTGCGATGTTGTCGGGGGCTAGCGCCGTCTTGGCGGCTGCCGAAACCCAGCGCAGCGAGAACTGCACCAAATGCAGGCGCGGCGCGTCGTCCCACCCTTCGAACGCGCCTGAGAGATAGTCGTAGAAGTTCTCTGGCGTCCGCCCGATGAAGGCAAGGTCGGCGCCGTCCGCGAATGCAAGCAGCTTAGCCGCCGTCTCGCGCAGTTCGCCAAGAAACCAAGCCTCGGGCGGCTGCGGCGCATCGGCGAGCGTTCCCAGCTGCTCGCGCTTGGCGATCGACCAACGAAACGGTTTCGGCATGAGTCCCAGTGTCGCAAATGAACGCACCCGCGATCAAGCGCCAGCATCACCCCATGAACGCGCGCAGCGTCCGCACGTAGGCATCCGGCTTCTCGTTCATCGTCAGGTGCGAGCACTCGCCGAAGATCGTGAGCTCGGATCCCTTGATCCCCGCCTGGATCGTCTGGTGACAGTCGAACGTGATCTCGTCGAATTCGCCGGTGGTGATGAGCGTGGGCAGGGTGATCTTCCCCAAATCCGCACGCCGGTCCCAATCCTTGATGTTGCCGACGATGGTGAACTCGTTCGGCCCGTTCATCACGAGATAGGCGGGTGACTTACCAAGGTTCTCGATCGTCGCCAGCACCTCGGGCGGGAACGGGATGCGGCAGAGATGGCGCTGATAGAAAAGACCGACCAGATCTTGATACTCTTGCGACGTTTCCTTGTGCGCCGCCTCAAGCGCCTTCAGCCGCGCGCCGGCCCCGTCGGGTAATGCATCGATAAGCCGGCCCATGCCGGCAACGGCTTGCGGTATCGACGCAAGCGCCCCGCCCACGATCAGCTTCTCGACGCCGGCGCCACCCGTCGCGATCATGTACTCGAGCGCAAGCATGGCGCCCCACGAGTGGCCGTAGAGAATGACCTTGTCGAGTTTCAACGCCTTGCGGACCGCGTCGACCTCCTGGACCGCGCGCGCGATCGTGTAGAGCGAATCGTCGGCCGGCGCGTCCGCCTTCCCGCAACCCAGCTGATCGTAAAAGATAACGGGCCGCTCGTCGGCCAGTGCTTTCAGCGGCAGAAGGTAATTGTGCCCGGAGCCCGGCCCACCATGCAGCGTAAGCAGCGGCGTCTTCTTCGAGGCCGCCGTACTCGCGCGCAGCCACCAGACCTTACCGCCCGGCACATCGGCCATGCCGCTCTCGTCCCCAACCGCATTGGCGACCAGCGTCGACGGCGAACCGGCGGCGACCGAAAGGGCCGCCGCGCCAAGAAGTAAGGAGCGTCTGTCGGGCTTAAACGTCAGAGCTGCGCTCGCCGGCATTCTTCGCGCGCGACAAGGCCGCGTCGGTCAGCTGCACGGGATCGGTGACCCCAGTCTCCGCAAGCGAGATGATAGCGGACGCCATGTCGGAAC
>JANLXP010000295.1:0-3612 GCA_031365165.1 Alphaproteobacteria bacterium | reverse complement strand
TCGCCGGCACCGATCGCCGCCTGCGGGCGGTTCGCGCCGAATACAGTCTCGCGCGAGAGCAGCACGCTCTGGCGCACCGCATCAAGCACCAGTGCCGTCAAATCGCTGGGCACTTCGCGCGCCCAATGCACGATATTGAGCGACGGCCTGCCAAATTCGACACGGGCACCATACGTTGCGGTTCTAATTTTCTTAGGCCTTCGACCAAAGCAAACGCGCGCGAATGCGCGGGCACCCTGCCCTCGAATAGCCGTACGTGGCGCTCGGTAACGACTTCCGCGCGGGACGAGCGCATCCTTTTCGTTCGCGATTGATTCGTTCAGGGGGCTAGACGATGAGTAAAGCGCAAAAACGCAATCGAGAGATCGAGATCGACGAGACCGATGAGGACAACGCGGTCGAAGGCCCGTCCGTGCTCTCAAACATTTTGGCGGCAAGCCGCGCGCCGCTCGCGCTGGTCTCGGCGCATCGATGGAAGGCGGTCGCCGCAGTCGCCATCGCCGCCATCGGCCTCGCCCTAGGCGCAGGCCTCTTGAACGTAAGCGCACTGACGTCGTGGATGACACAAAGCGCACCGCAGCAAACAAACGTCGCGACCGCAACGCAACCGGCGGACCAAACCGGAACCGAAGCCGCGACCACGCCGGCAGCCATCGCGGTCCCCTCGAAGCCCGAACTCAGAGCGTGCTTCACACCGGCCGAAAACTGCATGGACCTGATCGTCGCCGCGATCGACAACGCGAAATCGGAAATCTTGGTCCAGGCTTACAGCTTCCAAGCAAAGCCGCTCGTCAAAGCTCTGGGCCGCGCCCACACACGCGGCGTGAAAGTACGCGTGATCCTAGACCGGGGCGACGAACGCCAAAGCGACCGCGCCGGCTCGCGCCTGATCGCCGAACGCATCCTGCCCCAAGTCGACACCGGCGTCGCCTCCGCCCACAACAAAGTCATGATCATCGACGGCGACAACGTCATCACCGGCTCCTTCAACTTCACCGAAGCCGCCCAAAAGAAAAATGCCGAGAACGTGCTGCTGATCAAAGGGCATCCGGACGTAGCAGCGGCGTATCGGAAGAATTGGCAACGGAGGTTGGCAGCATCGCGCCCGTACTACGGAACGATGGCGCCGGTTCTCTGACACCAGTTAGCTGAATACAAACGCCACTACTGTGCTGGCGCACACAGCACTCGTGCTTCGCCTGCGATGGCACGCTGAAATGCGCCCGCACTGTGGAAAAGCCGAAATTGCAAGACACGCTTGGACGGAAGTATTTCGTTTAGGGAGGAGCGATAGTAAGATGTCACCATGATTGCGAGAGCCGCACCAAGCGGACGGTTGACTAAAAGCACCAATGATCGAGCTAGCGCCTGTAATACAGCAAGAATATGACCGATGGAACACACTGATAGGCGACAGTGATCCCTACGTTGGTCGACATTGCCTCGGCATAAAGGACGTACTGAAGGCCCACTATTTGATCGCCAACAAGTTCTACGTTGAGCAAGCCGGAATGGGAGGGATCGGGCCGATGAGCCTAGACAAACTTCATTCCGTGATGGGGCGCCAACACGTAGGGTTCGAAGGAAAAACTAAGTGGACCGACAAGTTCGACATTTGCGCAACGCTGATGTACGGGCTGACAAAAGGTCACGCGTTTCATAACGCGAACAAGCGGACAGCCTTCTTATGCGCTCTGTATCAAATGCAGAATTGCGGCTGGAGCCCAACGGCGTCCGAAAAAGAATTCGAGGACCTGACCGTATATGTAGCGGACGATCAACTGGATCGCTTTGCGCGCTACAATCGCTTCGTCACCAACGGAGACCCTGATCCAGCAGTGAAGTTCATTTCGCATTTTCTTCGAAAGAACATGCGGCAGCTGGATCGCAGATCACGTGTCATAACATTTCAGGAACTTCAGACAATCCTGACACGGCACGGCTGCAGGCTAGCAAACCAACGAGACAATCACATTGACATCATGCGCATCGAGCGTCGTACATCGCTCTTCGGACTAGGAAAGACTCGTGAGCACCCTGTCAGATTGGGGCAGATCGGGTTTCCTCGCTGGACAGCTCAAGTAAGTCAGTCGGCACTTAAAACCGTGCGCGAAGTGACGAAGCTGACCTATGAGCAGGGCGTGGACTCGGCTTCCTTTTTTGAAGGGATTGACCCAATGCAGGAGCTAATCACAAGCTACCACGAGCCATTGTTGAGGCTCGCAGATCGATAGCGCGACTGACGACCGCGTCGAAAGTGGGGCCACGCACGATAAGCGAGCTAAGAGTTCAAGCGGGGCCACGCACTCAATCCGGCAACAGACGCTGCCAGGCCAACCAGTGGAAAGAGTGTTGAGCCGCTGAACAAAGTGACGTTTGATTAAGTCACGGTGACTCCACACTTCTTGACACAGCAATATCGATGCAGCACCTTAATTGTAAGCGTCGCGATCTTCTGATTGTTCTGTGCTGTCGTTCCTGCGGCACATATCAAAAAGTAACACCTTAGGCTCGCGTGTGGCCAGCGTTGCGCGCCGCGTGCCGTAGCATTGGGCAATAAGGTAGAGCCAGAAGATCGCGACGTCTCTTCTATGGAGGCGAAGCGTGTGGGGGCCAGACTCTCTATTGGGAGCCAAAACAGTTCGACAGCTGGCAACGCTGTTGAACTGCGACTACGCAAAACACCTTGTCTATTATCTCTATCGTGGCCCCGTTCGAGATAACTACACACATTTCGAAATCCCCAAGAGGTCCGGCAAGCTACGAAAAATCCACGCACCAAAGTCAAATCTCGTAATTATGCAACGTTCCCTTTCTCGCGAGTTAGAGAAGGTATTCAAGCTCAAAGCGTCTGTTCACGGTTTTTCGAAGGGACGAAGCATTATCACGAATGCTGCACCGCACGTTCGCGCATCACACGTACTAAACTTAGATATTCAAGATTTCTTCCCTTCGATCAACTTCGGCCGAGTCCGAGGATTGTTCATGGCAAAGCCCTACGCCCTTCCGGCTAGCGTCGCGACAGTAGTCGCGCAGATTTGCTGCCACGAAAACTCATTGCCACAAGGAGCCCCAACATCACCCATTATTTCCAACATGATTTGTGCAAAAATGGATGCACAACTTCGGAACTACGCCAAATCACATGGCCTCTATTACACGCGCTATGCAGATGATCTCACGCTCTCCACCCGAAAGAGGTTGTTGCCAACGGCGCTTGGATCGAAGATCAGTCAAGACGTTTCCTACCGATTTGAAGTAGCGCCTGAACTATTAGGAATTGTGAAATCGAATGGATTCGAGCTTAACGAGGCAAAGACTCGTTACTTCGGGAGAGGAGATCGCCGCGTTGTAACGTCGCTGGTGGTAAACCGGACGGTCAATGTACGGCGCAATTATGTTCGCCACATTCGAGCCTTGCTGCATTCATGGAGGGTGGACGGAGCGTCAGGGGCGCTGGACAAGCACCTCGCTGGAAAAAGATGGCGGCACCGAAATCCGAATTCTGCCTTGCCCGATTTCGAAGCGATCGTACGCGGCAAACTGAGCTTTGTTAGGTCAATATGAGGGAGTGACGACCCCCTTGTCGCAAAACTAACGGATCAATTCAAC
>JANLXP010000020.1:0-5050 GCA_031365165.1 Alphaproteobacteria bacterium | reverse complement strand
GAAGCCTTCGAGGTTGGCGGTAACGCGGCCTTGGCCGATGCCTTCGGTGATGGACGAGCCTTCGGCTTTCAGTTCGCCGTGCTTGTAGTAGTTGAATAGTGCGGCACCCGGCGGATCGGCGAGCGCGATTTTGACGTTGGGGTTCCGTGCACGCAGCGCCGCCGCAACGCCGGCCAGCGTGCCGCCGGTGCCGATGGCGGAGACGAAGCCCGCGACTTTGCCGTCCGTCTGATTCCAGATTTCGGGGCCGGTGGTGTCGATGTGGATTTGGCGGTTCGCGACGTTGTCGAATTGGTTCGCCCAGATCGCCCCGTTCGGTTCTTTCGCGTTCAGTTCGTCGGCGAGGCGTCCGGAATATTTCACGTAGTTGTTCGGATCTTTGTAGGGGACGGCCGGCACTTCGATGAGTTCGGCGCCCATGTGGCGGAGCGTGTCTTTCTTTTCCTGCGACTGGGTGTCCGGGATCACGATAACGGAGCGGTAGCCAAGCGCGCGGCCGACCATCGCAAGGCCGATGCCTGTGTTGCCCGCGGTGCCTTCAACGATGGTGCCGCCGGGCTTCAGCTTGCCGCTGCGTTCGGCTTCGCGAATGATGCCGAGCGCGGCGCGGTCTTTGACTGATTGGCCCGGGTTCATGAACTCGGCCTTGCCCAGGATTTCACATCCGGTGATGTCGGAAAGCCGCTTGAGACGGATCAGCGGCGTGTTGCCGATCGCGTCGATGACACTGTGTTTGATGTCCATGGAGGGACGTTCTATTGACGGGGCCTTGGCGCATCAAGCGTCCTTCCCCAGGAGCCCCGCGATGACACGGATTCTCACCACTCACGCGGGTAGTTTGCCGCGGCCGAAGACGCTGGTGCACATGCTGGCGGCCAAAGCGGGTGGGGAAGAGGTCAACGAGGCGGCGCTGGAGCGGGAGGTCGAGGCGGCCTCGGCGGGGGTGATCGCCAAGCAGGTCGAATCGGGCGTCGACATCATCAACGACGGCGAGGCGGGGCGGGAGAGCTTCTTCACCTACGTCCGCGGGCGGATGACAGGGTTCGCGGGGCAGGGTGCGCGTAAGGTCATGCAGGACATTACGATGTATCCATCGTTCCTGCAGCACATGCTGAGCATTATGGCCGCGCGCGAGAACGTGAGTTTGATGGCGCCACCGCAAGCGGTCGGCGATGTGGCGTACAAGGACGATCATGCGATCAAGGCAGAGTGCGCGCGGCTGAGGCGGCTTGCAGGCGCGTACAAGACTGCGGGCGTGTTTATGACGGCGGCGTCCCCCGGCATTGTCGCGGCCGCGATGGAGAACAAGCACTACGACAGCTTGGCCGACTACGTAGCGGCGGTGGGGGGCGCGCTGAAGGTGGAATATCGCGCGATCGTTGAGAGCGGGTTCACGTTGCAGATCGATGCACCGGATTTGGCGATGGAGCGGCACACCCTCTTTGCGGACAAGCCGCTCGATGAGTATCTGGCGTTCTCGCGGGCCGTGGTTGCGGCGATCAACAGTGCGATCGAAGGGTTGCCGCGCGAGCGCGTGCGGCTGCACGTGTGCTGGGGCAACTACAACGGCCCGCACGAGTGCGACGAGCCGATCGAGTCGTTGTGGCCGGTGTTGGAGACGGCGAAGGTTGGGGCTTATGTCATCAGCCTTGCCAATCCGCGGCACGAGCATGAGGTGGCGTTCTTCAAAGGTGGAAAGTTGCCGAAGTCGGCGACGCTGATCGCGGGTGTCATCGACACGACGACGAACTATGTCGAGCATCCGCGTGTCGTTGCGGATCGGTTGGTGCGGGCGGTCGAGGCGGTGGGCGATCCGTCGCGCGTGATCGCGGGCACGGACTGCGGGTTCGAGACGTCTGCCGGTTATGTCACGGTGGCGGAAGAAGTGGTGTGGGCGAAGCTTCGGGCGCTCAGCGAAGGCGCTGTGTTGGCTTCGAAGCAGTTGTTCGGGGCCTGAGGGCCGCCTGTTTCAGGGGTTGATCCGTAGGTGCGCGGGCCGCGTATACTGTTAGCCCGATTGCCGGAAATGCCCCGTTTTGGTTCGATGAGAATGCCGCAACACCATCCTGACGACACATTGCTGATCGAGTACGCGAACGGCTCGCTTGACGAGGCGAAGGCGCTGTTGGTCGCAACGCATTTGGCGCTGTGTCCGCCGTGCCGGGAGGCTGTGGCTGCGGGCGAGGCTGCGGCTGCGGCCTTGGCGTTCGATGACGTGGCGGCAGATGTCGGGCCGATGCCTGATGTTTCTGCGATGCCGGTCGAGGCGCGGGCGGCGGTTTTGAAGCCCGCCGGTTTAGTGCCGGAGCCATTGCGGAGTTATCTGGGCCGGTCCGTGCCGGAACTTGGCTGGGTGCAGGTTCTGGCCGGTATGAAGGAATATCCGCTGCCGGCTTTTGCGGGGCGTTCGACCGTGCGGTTGCTCGCCATCGACCCAGGCCGGCGGATGCCGCGCCACACGCACGAAGGGCTTGAGCTGACGCTCGTGCTGCAGGGCAGTTTTTCGGACGCGAGCGGCGCTTACGTCAGAGGCGATGTCGCGACGGCAGACGCGACCGTCGACCATCAACCGCATGCGGGTGGGGGCGAGGTATGCCTTTGCCTCGCCGTGGAAGACGCGCCACTGCGACTGACTGGCGTGACCGGCGCAGTGCTCAATGCTGCCGCTGCTGTGCGCAGGCTTGTCCGCCGCTAGGGCTTTGCGAGTGCGACCTGCGTGACGTCGATGGATCCGGCGCGGAAGCCGGCTTCGCAGTAGCTCAGATAGTAACCCCACATGCGCTTGAACTTTTCGTCGAAGCCAAGCGGGCGGATTTCGTCCCAGGCTTCGAGGAAGCGGTCGCGCCAGCTCGCTAGCGTTTGAGCGTAGTCGAGGCCGAAGGTCGTGTCTTCGCGCCAGGTGAGGCCTGCGCGCGCGACTTGCTCGCGGAGCGCCTGCATCGAGGGCAACATGCCGCCGGGGAAGACGTATTTTTGGATGAAGTCGACGCTGCGGCGGTAGGTCGAGAAGTAGCGCTCGTCGATCGTGATGATTTGCAGGCCTGCTTGGCCGCCCGGTTTTAGGCTGCGGCCGATCTTCTCGAAATAGGCAGGCCAATATTCTTCGCCCACGGCTTCGAACATTTCGATCGAGACGATGCGATCGAACGTGCCTTGCGTGTCGCGGTAGTCCTCAAGGCGGATCTCCGCTTTGTCGGCGAGGCCTGCTTTGGCGAGGCGCGCTTTGGCGAAGTCGTGTTGCTCGCGGCTGATCGTGATGCCGGTGACGCGGCAGCCGATTTCCTTTGCGGCGTATTCGGCAAAGCCACCCCAGCCGCAACCGATTTCGAGCAAGTGGTGTTCGGGTTTCAGGCCGATGCGTTGGGCGAGGCTTGCGTATTTGTTGCGTTGCGCGTCGGTCAGCGATTGGCCTTCGGTTTCGAACTTCGCCGACGAATAGGTCATCGACGGGTCGAGCCAGCGTTCGTAGAACGCGTTGCCGAGGTCGTAGTGGGCGTGGATGTTGCGCTTGGCACCGGCGCGCGTGTTGCGGTTCAGCATGTGTGCGAGGCGGCTTGCAGCCTTCGCCCACCACTTACCTTCGTGGAGTTCGCTCATCGCGTCGGCGTTGCGCGCGAAGACTTCAAGCAGTGCGGCAAGGTCGGGCGTGTCCCATTCGTGCGCGAGGTAGCCTTCCGCGAAGCCCAAGGTGCCGGTGCGCACGAGCCGCCACACGCACGCATAGTTCTTGATGACGAGTTCGCCGTGTTTGCCGGGCTCGCGGCCCTCGATTTCGATGCGCCGTCCGTCGGGCAAGATCACCGCAACGCTGCCCCACTTGAGGCGCGCAACGACGGACAAGAACAGGCGCACGAAATAGGGCAGGGCGCGCGTGTCCGGTTCGACGCCTGGGCGCGGTCTCATAACGTTCGTGTTGCCAACCATGGATCGCTCCACCGATGGTGCCCCTGTCAGGGATATAGGTTCGGCCGCGTCGAAGTGCATAGTCACTCGGCCGCTTCTTTGAGTTCGGCGAACACGCGCGGGTTTTTGACCCTGCCCAGAGGCAGATTTGCGCCGATGCGCTCGGCCACTTCGAGGCCTGCGGTCAGGCCGTCCTCGTGGAACCCGTAGCCGGCGTAGGCGCCGCAGAACCACGTTCGGTGCTGTCCCTGGATCATGTGTAAGCGGCGTTGGGCAATGAGCGCTTCAGCGTCGAATTGCGGGTGGTCGTAGTCGAAGGTGCGGAACGTCAGATGGCTCGCCGGTGGCGTGGGCGGGTTCAAGCTGATGAACAGCGGCTTTGTTTCGTCGATCGATTGCAGGCGGTTCATCCAATAGCTCACCGAAACGGCACCGCCGGCGTTGGTGTCGCTCGCGAGGTAGTTCCAGCTGGACCACACGGCTTTGCGCTTGGGCATGAGCGACGCATCGCGGTGCAGGTAGACGCGGTTCGCGGCGTAGCGCATGGGGCTCAAGATGTGACGCTCGGCCTCGGTCGCGTCGGCGAGCAGCGGCAACGCTTGGTCACTGTGGCAGGCGAGGATGACGTGATCGAACGTCTCGCTGTTGCCGGTCGCGTCGGTGACTTCGACCGACGTACTCGTGCGTGTGATCTTGGCGACCGGCGTGTTGAGGCGGATGCGGTCTGCGAAGGGGGCGGTCAGGCGCTTCACGTATTCGCGCGAGCCGCCTTTGACGGTGCGCCACATCGGCTTGTCGAAATAGAACAAGCGATGGTTTTCAAAGAAGCGGATGAAGCTTTCGGCCGGGAACGAAAGCATTCCGGCTGCACTCGTCGACCAGATAGCGGCGCCCATGGGCACGATGCAGTTGTCGCGGAACGCGTCGCCGTATTTGTTTGCTTGCAGATAAGAGCCCAGCGAAAGTCCGCGCGTGCGGCCCGCCTGCAGGTCCGCAAGGCCTTCGCGGCGAAAACGCAAGATGTCGAGCCACTTGCGATGGAACGAGAGGCTGAGCAGATTGCGTTTCTGCGCGAACAGCGTGCCGATCGTATTGCCCTGCCATTCGAGGTGGCCATTCTGCGACGAGAAGCCGAACGTCATCTGCG
>JANLXP010000201.1:0-1399 GCA_031365165.1 Alphaproteobacteria bacterium | reverse complement strand
CGACGGCCCGAACGACAAGCTGTTCACGCTCATCGACGCCCCGGCCGTGTCAGATGCGAAAGCAAACAGCACCTGGGCACAAAAGCACGGCCTACCGCTGCTGGCCGGCCGCGGCATGTCCGACGTGGTGGCGGCCCAGGTTCGCGCCACCGCCGAGACGTTGACGAACGCCGGCCGCGCAGTCCGCCGCATCTCGTTCTCAAGCCCGCTCGACGAACGCAATCTCGGCGCCTTGATGATGCATTTCATCTTGGAGACGCTGATCGCCGCAAGGCTCTGGAACGTCGATCCGTTCGGCCAGCCCGCGGTCGAAGAAAGCAAGCGCCTGACGCGCAAGTATCTGGGCGGATGAGCGGACGGATCCGCAGGCTCGCCGAAGGCACGATCAACCGCATCGCTGCGGGGGAAGTGGTCGAACGCCCGGCATCGGCCGTCAAGGAACTCGCCGAGAACGCAATCGACGCCGGCGCGAAGAACGTCGACATCACGATCGCGGGCGGCGGCATGACGCTGATCCGCATCGCCGACGACGGCATCGGCATGAGCGCGGACGAACTGACGCTGGCCGTCGAACGCCACGCAACCTCGAAGCTCCCCCGCGACGAAGAAGGCAGCGACGACCTGATGGCGATCGCGACCCTGGGCTTCCGTGGCGAAGCGCTACCCTCGATCGGCGCGATCGCCAGGCTCACCATCACCTCGCGCGCCAAAGGTGCAAGCGAAGCGTTCGCCGTCACCGTTGAGGGCGGCCAAGTCACACGCCCGCGCCCGGCGCCGTTCGAAGGCCACGCCGCGCACGGCACGATCGTCGAAGTGCGCGACCTCTTCTACGCGACACCTGCCCGCCTCAAATTCCTGAAGTCGGAACGCTCCGAAACCGCCGCCGTCATCGAAATCGTGAAGCGCCTCGCCTTAGCCCGCGCCGACGTCGGCTTTCGCTTGGCAACCGAAGAACGCACGGTCCTCAAAGTCGCCGCCGAACCCGGCGATCTATTCGACGGAAGGCTCCGCCGCCTTGCCGCGATCTTGAGCGCCGACTTCGCCGAAAACGCCATGCCCATCGACGCCGCGCGCGAAGGCGCGAAACTCACCGGCTACGCGGGCTTGCCGACCTACGCCCGCGGCACCGCCGCCCAGCAATTCCTGTTCGTGAATGGAAGGCCGGTTCGCGACAAGCTGCTCGTCGGCGCCGTCCGCGGCGCTTACGCCGATGTCCTCGCACGCGATCGTCACCCTGTGGTGGCGCTCTTCCTCGATCTTCCCGCGCACGAAGTCGACGTCAACGTCCACCCTGCGAAGACCGAAGTCCGCTTCCGCGATGCAGCCCTAATCCGCGGCCTGATCGTGAGCGCGCTCAAAGCAGCCCTCCACGCCGGCGGAACGCGCAGCTCAACGACCG
>JANLXP010000188.1:0-1909 GCA_031365165.1 Alphaproteobacteria bacterium | reverse complement strand
TCGAACTCGGCGCGCCAACTTGCGTCGCAGGTCGGCGCGGCGTTGCCGGGGACACGTGGGCTTGGCCCGATGACGCTCACCGGGTCGGTCAGTACCGCGCCCGGACGCGTGTCGTTCAAAGACGCGAAGCTCTCGGTCGATGGCGATATATTGCGAACGTCGTTCACCGGCACTGTCGATACTGCGACGAACACGGTTGCGGGCGTCGTCGATCTTCGGTCGAATTCCGCGCGCGAGCTTGCGGGGCGCACGGGATTTGAATTGCCGGGCACGAGCGGGTTCGGACCGCTCACCATCTCCGGTGGGCTCAGTTCTTCGCCGGGACGCATGGCGTTCAGCGACGCAAAGCTCACCGTCGACGGCGGCGTGCTCAGCGCAAACTTCACCGGCGTGTTCGAAACGGCGAGCCGCAAGATCGCTGGCAAAGTCGATTTGCGTTCGAGTTCGGCGCGGCAACTGGCGGCGCGCGCGGGCGTCGCGCTACCTGGCGATAACGGATTTGGTGCGCTCGCGATCAGCGGGGCATTGACGTCGGCGCCGGCTCAAGTCGTGTTCGATAACGTGAAGATCGCGCTCGACGGCATGAACGGGACCGGCGACGTCACGCTGACGACCGGCGCGCGAACACATGCGAAGGCGAGCCTTTCGCTCGACCGGTTGGATCTCAATCCGTATCTGGGTGGCGGTGGCGGGTCAAAGGCCGCTGGTGGCGCGATCGCGCCTTGGAGCGACGACGCGATCGATGCTTCCGCCTTGCGAGCGATCGACGCCGATCTGGCGTTCGCGGTCGACGCGCTGAGCGTTGGCGGGTTGAAGATTGGACGCAGCGCGCTCGACTTTACGCTTGCGGGCGGCAAACTCAGCGCGAACTTGAAGCAGATGGCGCTCTACGGTGGCGACGGCAAAGGTGTCGTGACACTGAGCGGTGCAGGTGCTGCGCCTGCGATCGGGATCGATGTTGCGCTGAGCGGCATCAAAGCCGAGCCGTTGCTGAGCGATGCGGCCGGGTTCAACCGGCTTAGTGGCACCGGGAACATGACGCTCAAACTTTCAGGTGCGGGGCGGTCGCAGCGGGCGTTGATGAGTTCGCTTGATGGCACGGTCGCGATGAAGCTTGAGGACGGGGCGGTCAAAGGCGCGGACCTCGCTGCGATCGCACGGACCATTCAGTCGGCGCTGTCGGGTTCGGCGATCGGCGCGTCGGCAAAAACGGATTTTGCAGAATTTTCCGCGACGCTGGTCGTCAAGAATGGGGTTGGTCGCAACGACGACCTTCGGCTTTTGAACCCGTTCGTGCGGCTTTCGGGTGCGGGTACGGTCGATGTCGCGGGTCAGCGGCTCGACTATCGCGTGGAGCCGCGGGCGGTTCGCTCGAGCGAGGGACAAGGCGGTAAGAACGATCTACGTGGCGTCGGCATTCCGTTCCTGATCAAGGGGCCGTGGGCGCGGCTCACCTATGCGCCTGATTTGACGGGGATCGCGAACACGGCGCTCGAATCGATTATCAAAGGCGAAGATCCGCTCGATGCGATCAAGAACCAAACGGGGCTTGATCAGCTGTTCGGCAACAAGAAGAAAAAACCGCCTGCCGAGACGCCGGCTGAAGCGCAACCGTCGCCCGCGCCAGACACGCAACCGACGCCCGAGCCAGCACCGCCTGCGGAGCCGCCGGATCAAAGTGTGCCCCCAAACCCACAACAAGAGGGTGCACAACCGCAGAAAAACGACCCGAAGCAGAAGCCAGACCCGTTGGATGTCTTGAAGGGGCTTCTTGGGAAGCCGCAGTAGGATATGCTTTCTATTAATCCCTGTCTTCCCTAGGATTGGCACCTGCCTGTAGGGAATAAGGTAGGGGGAAACGAGGCTTCGTCCGTCGTATCCATGGCAGCTGACACCAAAGACGCGCCTG
>JANLXP010000148.1:0-4250 GCA_031365165.1 Alphaproteobacteria bacterium | reverse complement strand
ACTTCTTCCAGAAGGACAAACCCTCGATCGCTTTCAAGATCGACAGTTCAAAGATCGAGGATCTGCCGCTGCCACGGCCGATGGTCGAGATCTTCGTATATTCACCCGAGGTCGAAGGCGTGCATCTGCGCTTCGGCAAGGTCGCGCGCGGGGGGCTTCGCTGGTCCGACCGGCGCGAAGATTTCCGCACGGAAGTTTTGAGCCTTGTGAAGGCGCAACAGGTGAAGAACGCCGTGATCGTGCCGGTGGGTTCGAAGGGCGGGTTCTACGCTAAGAAGTTGCCGCCGGCCGCAAACCGGGAAGCGTGGCTTGCGGGCGGCATTGCGGCCTACAAGACGTTCGTCGCATCGCTGCTCGATATGACCGACAACATCGCGCCGGATGGCAAGATCGTGCCGCCCAAAGATGTGGTGCGGCATGATGGGGATGATCCCTATCTCGTCGTTGCGGCGGACAAGGGGACGGCGACCTTCTCCGACATCGCGAATGGAATTTCGAAGGACTATGGGTTCTGGCTCGCCGACGCGTTCGCGAGTGGCGGGTCGGTCGGTTACGACCACAAGAAGATGGGCATCACCGCCAAGGGCGCGTGGGAAGCCGTCAAACGCCATTTCCGCGAAATCGGGACGGACATTCAAACCACACCGTTCACCGTCGTGGGCGTCGGCGATATGTCGGGCGACGTGTTCGGTAACGGGATGCTGTTGTCGCCCGAAACGAAACTCATCGCTGCGTTCGATCATCGCGACGTCTTCCTCGATCCGAATCCGGACGTGGGGGTAAGTTTTGCAGAGCGGCAGCGGATATTCGATTTGCCGCGCTCGTCGTGGGCCGATTACGACCAAGCGAAAATCTCCAAGGGTGGCGGCGTCTATTCGCGGTCGATGAAGAAGATTCCGTTGTCGCCGGAGGTCAAGGCGCTGACGGGGCTGACGGCCGACCAGGCAGAGCCTACGGAATTGATGCGGGCGCTGCTGAAGGCGCCGGTCGACTTGTTGTGGTTCGGCGGGATCGGAACGTTCATCAAATCATCCGCTGAAAGCAACGCGGACGCCGGCGACAAGGCGAACGATGCTTTGCGCGTCGACGGGCGAGACATCAAAGCGAAGGTGATCGGCGAAGGCGCAAACTTGGGCAGCACGCAGGCCGGGCGCATCGAATACGCGAAGGCCGGTGGACGATTGAACACGGATGCGATCGACAACTCAGCGGGCGTCGATACGTCGGACCACGAGGTCAATCTGAAGATTTTGCTGAACGCGTCGATCGCGGCCGGAGAGCTGAAAGGCGCCGAGCGCGATTCGCTTCTTGCGAAGATGACGGACGAGGTGGCGCATCTGGTGCTCGCCGACAACTACAATCAGACGCTCGCGCTCAGCGTGGCGCAAGCCGGCGGGGCGTGGGAGTCGGACGGCTATGGCCGCTTTATGCGGGCGTTGGAACGAGACGGGCGGCTCAACCGCACGGTTGAAGGTTTGCCGTCGACCGAGAATTTGCGCGAGCGCGCAAACCGCAATGAGGGCGTGACGCGGCCGGAGCTTGCGGTGTTGCTTGCTTACGCGAAGCTGCAACTCTTCGAAGAGATCGATCATTCGGGACTGCCGGACGATCCCTTCTACGCCGAAACGCTGAAACACTACTTCCCGAGCGACGTACGTACGCGGTTCCCGAAAGGGATGGCTGCGCACCGGCTGAAGCGTGAGATTGTCGCGACGTCGTTGACGAACGACATCGTCAATCGCGGTGGGCCGCTCTTCATGCACCGGCTAAAAGAGGCGAGTGCTAGCGAGGCCCCTGCTCTCGCGCGCGCCTACACGATCGCGCTCAACGTGTTCGGCATCGACAAGATTGCCGACGGCATCAATGCGCTGGACAACAAAGTGGCCGCTGCCGTCCAAGTGCGTATGCACGGCAAACTGGCGATGCATCTGCTGCGACAGACGCTCTGGTTCTACCGGCACGTGCCCGCGGCGACGCCCATCGCTGATGCGATCGCGCCCTATGCGCAGGGCGTGAGTAAGCTGCGCGGTACGTTCTCGACGTTGGTGTCGGAAGCTGAAAGCCAGGCGATCATCGACACGATCAACGAACTAAGGGCTGCCGGCGTGCCGGACGAACTGGCGGATGATATCGGCGCACTTTCCGCAATCGGCGCCACGCCGGACATCGCGCGGCTTTCGGGCGAGACGAAGAAGCCGCTCGATATGGTGGCGGGCGCCTATTTTGCGGCGGGGCGGACGATTGGCGTCGACAGGCTGCGGCTTGCGGCTGAACGCATGAATCTGCCCGAGCATTGGGACAGGCTTGCCGTGCGGCGCTTGATCGACGATCTCTTCGGGCACCAACGGACCCTGGCTTCGCGCGCGCTAGCGAATGGAACGAGCGGCGACAATCGTGCGGCTGGCATTGCCGCGGTCGAGGCTTGGGCGGAGACACATCGCGAGCAGGTCGAGCGGGTCGCGACGCTCGTTGCCGACTTGGAGCGATCGGGAACGTTCACGGTGGCCCGGCTGACGTTGGCGGCGGGACAGATTCGCGATCTGTTGAGCGGCTAAGCCAGCTTTAGGACCACCGCGCCTGCGGCCACGATTGCAGCACCGATTAGGCGGCGCGGTCCTGCGCGTTCGCCGAAGAATATGATGCCGATGAGAGCTGCGAACACGACGGACGTTTCGCGGAACGCGCTGACGCCTGCAATCGGCGCGAACGTCATTGCCCAGAGGACGAGGCCGTAGGCCACGAACGACAGTGCGCCACCGATCACGGCGCGCCGCCAGTGCGCGTTCGCGTAGCCGACGTGCCGCGGACCTCGCAACACCAGTGCCATCGCGGTCGTTGTGAGGCCAACCGCGAAGAAGACCCAGCCGTTGTAGGCAAGCGCGCTGCCCGATGCGCGAACGCCGATACCGTCGGAGATGCTGTAGAACGCGATCGAAATCGCGACGGCGCCCGCCAGCAGTGTGCCTTGGCGGTGGGCGCCCGGGCTCATGCCGACGGTCAGGATGCCGACGCTGATGAGAGCGATACCTGCGAGCGACGTCGTCGTTGGGAATTCATTGACGGTTAGAGCGGCGAGCGCTGTGATCATGAGCGGCGGCGTACCGCGTGCGATCGTGTAGACGTGACTGAGCTCGCCCAGTTCGTATGCGCGGGCGAGAAAATAAACGTATGGCAGGTGCAGGACCGCCGTGAGGCATATCCACGGCACGGCCGCTGCATTCAGGGGCGGTGCGAGAAGCGCCACCGTAAGCCCGATCGCGCCCGCAACGGCAAAGAGCAACGCCGCGTCGAGCAGGCGATCGTTGCCTGCCTTGAGGCCCGCGTTCCATGCCGCGTGCAGAACCGCTGCCACCAGCGCTGCGGCTGCTGCTTCCCAGGGGATGGTCATGTCAGGAACGAACAGGGGTGACGCACGTGCACACTGGAGCTTGTGGGTCACAAGCCCGTCAAGGCCCTCGCTTGTCGCGCGGGTTCGCGGGTAAGCTCCGACAACACGCTATTCGGATTTTCACATGAGCGACACCCTGCCCGCCAAGCCGACTTTGCGCGCGCGATGGACTGCAGTTCCCGATGGCATGGCGGCGAGCGGCGGGGTTTGCGCTTCACCGCTGGGTCAATGGGCTTGGGCTCTCTTTGAGGGAGGGCGCAATCCATACGTTCTACTCATCACGATCTATATTTTTGCTCCGTATTTTTCGGGAGAGGTCATCGGCGATTCGACCAAAGGGCAAGCGCTGCTAAATTTCGCCAATAGCATCTCGGGTTTTCTCGTTTGCTTGATCGCGCCGATATTGGGAGCAATTGCCGATTCCGGATTGCGCCGTAAGCCTTGGATCGTTGGGTTCATCGGAATCATGGCTCCGCTGGTTTTCCTCCTGTGGTGGTCGTTGCCAAACGATGGGGGAATTGGAGTTTGGGGCGTACTTCTGATCATCATTGTGGTCGGCGCAGCGTTTGAGTTCTCGGCAATGTTTCACAACGCGATGTTGCCATCGCTCGTGACCTACGAACGTGTTGGCGCTCTGTCCGGACTCGGTTTGGCTCTGGGCAATGCGTCCGGCGTCCTTTTGCTCATCCTTATGCTCATCGGATTTTCACTCCCAGGCGTGGTGGACTGGCCCTTCGTGCCAGATGCTCCATGGTTCGGGATCGATAAGGCCCTACACCAAGACGCTCGAATCTCGGGGCCGAACGCCGCCAACTACATGGTCGTGTTCACACAGCCGTTGGTGTTGTTTTACCCCGATCGC
>JANLXP010000131.1:0-6052 GCA_031365165.1 Alphaproteobacteria bacterium | reverse complement strand
CCGCCGGCCGCGCCGCCGCCGCCCCCACCCCCCAATAATTTCTACGTGGGCTTCACTCGTAGCGATGGGCCTCTATCGGATCGCGGCCCGCCGCGCGCCGTGCCGGGAAGAAACCGAACACGATCCCGACGGCGGCCGATAACACGAACGCGACGACGACCACCCACGGGCTCAGCACGAACGGCACCCCGACCGCATAGGCGATCGCAGCCGACCCGCCGAGACCGATCGCGGCGCCGATCAATCCGCCGACGCACGACAACAAAACGGCCTCAATCAGGAACTGCAGCAGCACGTCGCGCTCAAGCGCCCCGATCGCGAGCCGTATCCCGATCTCCCGCGTCCGCTCGGTCACAGAAACGAGCATGATGTTCATGATCCCGATCCCGCCGACCAACAGACTGATCGCGGCAACGGCCGACAGACCCGCGGTCAGCAACGCGGCAGTCGAATCCACGAGGCTCGACACCGACTGCAGATCGCGGATGAAGAAATTGTCTTGCTCCCCCGGACGAATACGCCTGCGCTCGCGCAAAAGCGTTCCAATCGCTTCTTGAACCGGCTTCACCTGCTCGGCGGTTTTCGCAGAAAGCTGAATCTGTTGCACATCGTCCGTGCCTGTCATCCGCCGCTGAACGGCGAGGATCGGCATCAAGATCGTGTCGTCTTGGTCTTGCCCGAACGTCGACTGGCCTTTGGCCGCGAGCACCGCGATCACTTCGCAGGACGTCGTTTGCCCAAGCCGGATCGAGGCGCCGAGCGGGTTCTGCTGCCCAAAGAGCTCTTTGCGCGGCGTTTCGCCAAGGATGCAAACGGCACGCCCGCCGCGCTCCTCACTCTCGCTGAACGGCCGCCCGAGCGCGATCCCCCACTCACGCACGATCATGTAAGCGTTCGTCGTTCCATTGACCGCGATCTGCCAGTTGTTCGAACCGTAGACCGCCTGCGTCTGCTTGATCGTCGACGGCGCGACCGCAAGGACGCCTTGGATCTCGCGTTCGATCGCATGTGCGTCGTCCATCTTGAACGGCGTTTGCGGCGTAGCGGGCCCTGCGCGCTGCGGTGTAAATGGCACGACGAAAAGCAAGTTGCGCCCCATGGACGCGATGTCGGCGGTCACCTTCATGGTGAGGCCTTGGCCCAATGTCACCACCGTCACGACCGCGGCGACACCGACAATGATGCCAAGCGTCGTGAGCAGCGACCGCAGAAGGTTCGCTCTCAATTCCCGCCAAGCGAGCTGTAGCGTCGTCCAGATCATTCCGCGGCCTTTTGTGCCTGCGTATCGAATGCGATCTTTCCGTCGCGAAAGCGGATTTGCCGCTTCGCATAGGCGGCAATGTCTTCCTCGTGCGTGACGAGCACAATCGTCATCTTGCGCCGCGTGTTCAGATCTTCAAGCAGCTTCATGATCTCGTGACTGCGCGACGTGTCGAGGTTCCCGGTCGGCTCGTCCGCGAAAATCACCGCGGGTTCCGTGACCAGCGCGCGCGCAATGGCGACGCGCTGCTGCTGCCCGCCGGAGAGTTCCGACGACGTATGGTTGGCGCGATCACCGAGGCCCACAAGGTCAAGCGCTTTGAGCGCTTGCGTCTTCCGCACCGCCGCAGGTTCGCCGCGATATATCAACGGCAACTCGAGGTTCTCGCGTGCCGTCGTGCGCTTCAAAAGGTTGAAGCCCTGGAACACGAAGCCGATGTAGTTCCGCCGCAGCAACGCGCGTTGAGAACGTGAAAGCGTGCCGACGTCGATACCGCGAAAGTAATATTGCCCGCCCGTCGGCGTATCGAGACAGCCGAGAATGTTCATCGCCGTCGACTTGCCGGACCCCGACGGCCCCATGATTGCGACGAACTCGCCGTCGTTGATCGCAAGGCTGACGCCGTCGAGCGCTCGGACTTCCGTCTCGCCCTTCCCATAGATTTTCGAGACGCGGTCGAAGCGAATGAGCGGCGCGTCGGCCATGGCGCTACTTCTGCCCGTTGCGGGCGATATCAAGAACGAACTCGTCGCCGGCTTTCACGTTCGTGCTGGTCACCTGCGTGCGGCGCCCATCCGTGATGCCAAGCGCCACATCCAGCGAGGCCAACTTCCCGTCTTTGCCCAACGACCAAACCTGCCCCTTGCCGCTCGCAATCGGATCGGAAGGCGCCGTCGTCGCCTGAGGAATCATGCCTTGTGCGGCAACCTCTTTCTCGGGCGTGAAGCGCAAAGCACCGTTCGGCACGCTGAGCACGTTCTCGACGACCTTGGACGTGATGTCTGCCGTCGCCGTCATGCCGGGTTTGAGCAAACCCTTCTCGTTTTGAACGCTCAAAACGCCCTGATAGGTGACCACGTTTTGGATTGTGCGCGCCGCGTTGCGCAGTTCGACCACCTTCGCCGTGAACGACTGCGCCGGATAGGCGTCGACCGTGAACGTCGCGTCTTGTCCGGTCGACACCTCGCCGATATCGGCTTCGTCGATGTCGATCGTTAGCTCAAGCTTCTTCAGATCCGAGGCAATGACGAACAACTCCGGCGTTTGGAACCCGGCGGTGACCGTCTGCCCGCGTTCGATCTTGCGGTCCAACACGATCCCGTCGATCGGCGATCGGATCGCGGCTTTCGCCAGGTTCGCATCCGTCTGATCGGCTTGCGCGCGCGCCGTGTTCAGCGTGGCCCGAAGCGCGTTGCGAGCGGCTAACGCTCCGTCATACGTCGCTTGCGACGCAAATCCTTTGCCCTTCAGCGACACGGCACGCCGCAAATCGTTGTCCGCCTTCACGAGATTGGCTTCTGCTTGGGAAACACTTGCACGCGCCTGTACGGAGCGCGCCTTAAGCTCGTCGGTGTTGATCCGCGCGATGATCTGCCCCTTCGTCACGCGATCATTGAAATCCACGTAGATCTCGTCCAAGCGTCCTGAAACTTCGGCGCCGACGGTTACTTTGTCGATCGGCTGCAGCGTTCCGGTCGCCGTCACCAAGGCCCGGATCGTCGCGACCTCCGCCTTGCCCTTGACGTACTCCGTTTTTTTCGCGGGCGTGAGCATCCACCACGCCACGATCAAGATCAGCAGAATCGCGAGCGTGATCACCCACCAGCGCCGCCACCACGGCGTCGCCGCGCGCCCGACCCCAAGCGTTTGTTCGATCTCACTCGCCGCGGTCGCCCGCTGTGCACTCACATCGTTCATAGCGCTGTATAGGCCAGCAAAGGCCGTGCCCCATCAGAGTGACGTATATAGGTACGCCCCAGACAGCTTCAAACAGCCGTTGGGTCAAGCGTGTCACGTTCGCGTTAGTTAATGCGAGTACGGATCAAAGGCGTCGCGCAGACCATCGCCCAGCACGTTAAACGCGAGCACAACCAAGATAACGGGCGCGAGCGGGATCAAAAGCCACGGATAAAGCTCAACCGCACTGATGTTTTGCGCCTCGTTCAACAGCACGCCCCAGCTAACCACGGGCGGCCGCAAACCCAACCCAAGGAACGACAGCGCTGTCTCACCCAGAATCATGCCCGGAATGGCAAGCGTGACGCTGGCGATCAGATGCCCCGAGAAGTTCGGCAACATGTGCCGGAACAACACGCGCATGCGGCTCGCGCCGAGCAGCTCGGCGGCCACCACATAATCCTCTTCCCGAAGCGACAAGACCTTCGCGCGCACCGCGCGCGCCAGCCCCGGCCAATCGAGCAAGCCCAATATCAACGTGATGCCGAAATAGACCCAGATCGGCGACCACGTTGCAGGCAGCGCCGCCGCCAGCGCCATCCAAAGAGGCAACTCCGGCAGCGCGCGCAACAACTCGATCAAGCGCAACACGACGGCATCGACCCAGCCGCCCAAGTATCCGGCAAGCCCGCCGAGCAAGCACCCAAGGACAAAGCTCAGCGCCACACCCAACAGTCCGATCGTGAGCGATATGCGCGCGCCATACATCACGCGGCTAAAGATGTCGCGTCCAAGCCGGTCCGTGCCGAATATGTAAAAGCCCGTGCCGCCTTCTGCGGCGCACACCAAGTGAACGCGCGTCTCGATAACGCCCCAAAACGCGTACGGATCGCCGTCACATATGAATCGAAGCTTTTCGACACGTGTCGTATCGAGCGTGAATGTCCGCGAAAACGTCGTCAGATCGACGTCGGATTTCAGCCGGTAGACGAACGGCCCAACAAACGAACCGTCATGAAACCAATTGACGTCCGCTGGAGGCGCATAGAGCGCTTCGTTATCCCGCGTCTCAGAGGCGTAAGGCGCAATCACTTCGACGAACGGCAACATGCCGTAGAGCACAGCAAGAAAGACGAACGAGAAAAACGCGCCCTTCCTGATCCACAAGCGGTCCAGGAACGTGGGCCGCTCCAGCTTGGCCAAGATGGCGGAATCAACGGTGCTCATCGGTCAAGCCCCTGACCCAAGCGCACACGGGGATCGATGAGACCAAGCAGCAGATCGGACACCACCGTCCCGACGAGCGTGAGGACCGCGGCGAAGAGCAGAATGAACCCAGCCAAGAACTGATCTTGCGCCTGCAGCGCCCGCACCAAGATCGGACCGACGGTCGGCAACCCCAACACGACAGACACGATCACTGACCCCGACACCAGCGACGGCAGCAAGTTACCGATGTCTGCCACGAATGGGATCAGCGCCATCCGCACCGGATAGCGCAGCAACAGGCGTGTCTCGCTCACGCCTCTTGCGCGCGCTGCAATCACATAGGGTTTGCGCAATTCATCGAGCAGATTGGCGCGCAACCGCCGGATCATCGCGCCGACGCCTGAAAACGCGATGATGACGACAGCAATCGTCAAATGCGCCGCCAGCGACTGTATCTTTGCCGGCGTCCAATCGCTTTCCGCATATTGCGGGTCGACCAAGCCTCCGATTGTCACGCCGAACCAGGCGTTCGCGTAGACCAGGACAACGAGCGCCAGCAAGAAACCCGGTGTCGCCATCGCGAAATAGGCAAACCCCGCAACCGCGTAGTCGCGCAGCGAATACTGCTTGGTCGCAGCGATGATACCGAGCGGCAGTGCCAGCAGATAAATCGCAATAACGGCGAGCACGTTCACGGCAACCGTTGGGCCCAACGCATAGCCCACGACATCGGCAACCGGCTTCTTGAATTCGAACGAATAGCCCCAATCGCCTTGCAGCAATCCGGAATACCCACGCGGTCCTGGTGCCACGCCGAGCCAAACCAAGAACTGCTCGATCACCGGCTTGTCGAGGCTGTACTCCTTGCGCAGGTACTCCGCCTTCGCGGAGCCCGTGGCGTCACCTTGCGCCTTCAACTGCACGATCTCGTTCGACAGGTAGTCGCCGGGCGGGAGCTGAATAACGAGAAAGATGAGCGCCGCGATGATGAACAGCGCAAACGCCATCAAGATCAGACGCTCGGCTGCGTAACGCAGCATCATCCCCCCGTGGAGAAAATCATTGGGCGAACCAGAACTCGTCCATCCGGTACATGCCGAACTGCGCGCCTGGATCCCAAGAGAAGATGCCCTGCGCCGGAACATTGCGCAATTTCGCATTGACGACGATAGGCTGCATCACGCCCGAAACGGTGCCGATGATGAATTGCTGTTCAGCATGAATGGCGAGCATCCGCTCCCACGCAGCCTTGCGCTCCGCCGGTGATTTCGCGCTGTTCCAAGCCGCATCGAGCTTGATCAGCTCCCTCGCCGCGGGCAGGTCCGGCGCCTCGCCGGATTTCCCGTTCGTCTCGAAATAGTTGCCCCATTTGGGCCAGATCAACGTGTCCTGGCGCGTCGGCGCAAGTTCCGCCGGGCTGAGCTCAGGCGTCGGAATGCCGGTATCCCAACCCGACCACACCGTCATCATCGCTTCGCCCGCATAGGCCCGGCTGCGCATGATCGTGCGGTCCGAAGGCTTGATCACGAGCTTGATGCCAAGACCTTTGTAGTGCTGAGCGATCAGCTGCAGGACGTCGTTCTCGTCTTTGGATTCACCCGACGTTTCGACAACAAGCTCAAGCGGCCGCTTGTCGGCCATCAGCCGCACACCGTCTACGCCACGCGTCAGCCCGATTTGATCCAG
>JANLXP010000121.1:0-1220 GCA_031365165.1 Alphaproteobacteria bacterium | reverse complement strand
TCTTCTTCCGCGGCAACGTGGTGATGAAGGGCTATTTGAAGAACCCGAAAGCGAGCAAAGCCGCGTTCAAGGGCGGCTGGTTCCATTCGGGCGACCTCGGCGTCTGGCACAAGGACGGCTACATCCAGCTCAAAGACCGGTCGAAGGACATCATCATTTCGGGCGGCGAGAACATATCTTCGATCGAGGTCGAGGACGTGTTGATGAAGCACCCGGCGGTGGGGTTGGCCGCCGTGGTCGGAAAACAGGACGAGAAATGGGGCGAGACGCCGGTCGCTTTTGTCGAGCTCAAATCAGGTGCGAGCGCCACGGCCGATGAGATCATCGTCTTCGTGAAGAGCCAAATCGCGGGCTACAAGGTGCCGCGCACGATCGTCTTCTGCGATCTGCCGAAGACATCGACCGGCAAGATCCAGAAGTTCAAGCTTCGCGAGCGGGCGGAGGCGGCTTAGACATGCGCATTTCCCGAGCGCGCCGAACGCGCTCAGGTTGCCTACGCACAGTTACATGTCTTCGGGTGTGGAACGCGGCTTAGTGGATATTGTGCCGTAGGCGTTCGATCTCTTCTTTCAGCTTAAGTTTTCGCTTTTTCAGATCGCAGAGCAGGATGTCGTCTGGAAGCGGACGGTGCAATTCGTCTTGAATTTGCTCGTCCAGTTTATGGTGCTTATCCGAAAGTTCTTGGATATGCGACTCAAGGGCCATGTAGGTAGCCTCCTTTTCAGCACGCAAACTAAAACACAGAATCGGACGCTTGTCAGCCGTGCGCGTGCATGAAATGCGAATAATGTCTTAACCCGACGGTCTCGCGCGTGGACCGCTTAGTCTTTGAAAAGTAAAGCGCTTTCGCGCTGCACAAGGTGTAATTCGGCGAAGACATATCTACGTTTTCATGATAGATTTCGACTTTCACGTGACGTGCAACCAGCTCGATCGTTCGCGCCCCTCATGGGATCTTCCAAAGACGCCGACGGCGGAGAAAATGCTGGTCTGACCGTCGTGAGCATAAGCTCTTCGACGAACGCACCCAGCACCTCCGATTCCGCCGACAAGGCGACACTCGCTAAGCTTGCCGAACTTCGTTCCGAGCATCGAACGCTCGACGAGGAGATCCAGTCGTTGATCTCGTCCGGCTCGATCGATCAGCTGCAGCTGACGCGCTACAAGAAGCGCAAGTTGATGCTGCGCGACTTGATCACGAGGCTCGAAGGCGAGATCGT
>JANLXP010000095.1:0-6328 GCA_031365165.1 Alphaproteobacteria bacterium | reverse complement strand
CTTCCGCACCGATTACCGCGTCGAGCGGCAAGGGCGCGTCGTCGAACACGACCTCGTTGAAATGTTCGTGCCCCGTGAGATCGGCGATCGGTCGAACGTGAATCCCAGGCCCTTTGAGATCCACCAGAAACTGCGTCAGGCCCATCTGCCGCTGATCGACGCCATCGCCGGTGCGGAACAACGCGATCATGTAGTGCGAGCGATGCGCACCCGAACTCCAAAGCTTTGTCCCGCGCACACGCCAACCATCGTTCGAACGTGTCGCGCGCGTTCGAACGCTCGCCAAATCGGAGCCAGTGTCCGGCTCACTCATGCCGATCGAAAAATAGGTTTCGCCCTTGGCGATGCCCGGCAGCACGCGCCGGCGCTGCTCCTCCGTGCCGAACTTCAAGAGCAACGGCCCGCTCTGCCGGTCGGCGACCCAGTGCGCAGCGACGGGTGCGCCGGCAGCGAGCAACTCTTCGATCACCACATAACGCTCGAGCGCCGAGCGCTCGTGACCGCCATAGGCTTTCGGCCACGTTAGGCCGATGAACCCGCGTGCGCCGAGCTTGCGGCTAAAATCCGGATTGAATCCACTCCACGACTGCGCCTTCAGCTCGGGCGCAAGTGAAGCGAGTTCACCCGTCAAAAACGCGCGCACTTCACCCCGCAGCCGTTCGGCTTCGGGCGGCAAAGTCGCAAGCTGAAATTGAAAAGAAAGCGGCTGAGCAAGGTCCATGGCGCCCACTATGGCGCACCGCGGATCGATTGCTCAACCGTCAATGAGTTGGGCGCCTAGAGGCCCAGTTTTCGCTCGATCATGCGACGGCGTCGAAGCCCGCGGTCGCGTACCAGAAAGCCGGTCAAGAACCCGGCGCCGATAATGAAGCTGGCGATGATCAACGCGTCCATACCGGATCCTCACGATAGTCGAAATCACGCAACGACGACATCGGCCGGTACCGCGAACCACGCCGCTGCGCGCCAAGGGCCCTCACCCCAAAACCCGCCGCGTAACCAATTCCAAACAACACCCCCACCGCGAGGAACAAATCCATTTACCCACTCTCCGTTCAACAATCGGATTTTTGCGGCGGCACCAAACTAAACGCTGTGACGTGTGACCATCGAACATCAGTGCGATCGGAAACGCCAACAGCGCACTTGACACTGCTTCATCGCTTATGAGCGCGAAGCCATTTGCGGTCAACTGCTGAATCGTCAGAGACGCGATGAATTTTTTCGCATACGCGATTCGATCGTTCAGCGAGTTAAGTTTTCCATGCGGATAAGTTGAGTGCACCTATCGAGTGCGCGCCCAACACGTACCTCGCATTGACATCGCAGAGCGCTGTTAGCGAATCGCTTCCGAAGTTGAACGCAGACGTAACCTCAAAGCGCCGACGCACTCTGACGTTGTCGACAATGCAATCTTTGCAACGCCTGATTCACCGATGCACGCAGCACAACGTCAGATGCGAGCTCCCGTGTCAGCCAAAGCGATTCGCTTGTCGACTGAGCGCGGACGGCCCCGTCCGATTCGACAGTCTCATTCCGAGCGCCAAGCGGGATTTGAAAGTTTTGTGTCTCGGCGGCGGTTCGAATGCCGATCATGGGTCACCCTTCGAACCATCGGAACGATTGAAGCGCCCGTTCACCGATATGAGCTAGGCACGGTCCGAACAGGCGCTCGATAACCATCGCGCGAACGCCCCAGATGAGGACCGGCGGTCGGGCCCCATCACGATCGTGAGACCCGACCCGCCTAAGTGTCGGGCGGCGCGGTCCGCTCAGCCAGTTGAAGACGCCAGAGTCGGCTGGACGGCGTCCAAGCGAACGCTGGCATGCACACAGTTCAGCCCCAAATCCGCCACGTGACGGGCCTCTTCGGTCCCCATGTTCTCAGGCCGGTAACAAACGCCAGGCATGAACGATCCTTAATCAAGATGCGGCCTCAATTTCGTCCAACCCGCAGGTGAGTGACAATGGCACCTGGTAGGGTTCTCGGGCCGGTGAAAGAATAGCGGTTCCAATTCGTGAGGCGGGGTCTCCCCGGCTAAAGAGTATGTCGACAGAAGACCCTGGCAGTCTGCCGAACGCGCCCGACCCATGGGATCACGAGCCGGTTCGCACGCGTCGCCCATGGTGGTTTTGGCTCGCGACCGGCGTCGGTGGGATCGTCCTCTTCTTCTCCGCTTGCTTCGTCGCGCTCTACTATTTGTACGCGCCCGATCTGCCGATCACCGCCGACCGCCTCGGCGAGGTGAACCGCACACCGTCGATCACGCTGATGGACGCGGAAGGAAAGATCTTCGCAACCCGCGGCGCCGCATTCGGCTATCGCGTGAAGCTGGATGAGATGCCCGCTTATCTGCCGGCAGCATTCATCGTCACGGAAGACCGTCGCTTCTACACCCATTCGGGCATCGACTACCGCGGCCTGTTGCGCGCGTTCTTCGCGAACTGGCGCGCCGGCGGCGTGGTGCAAGGCGGATCGACCATCACCCAGCAGCTCGCCAAGAACACATTCCTGAAGCCGGAGCGCACGTGGTCGCGCAAGTTCGAGGAACTGTTCTTGTCCTTCTGGCTGGAGCGCCACTATTCCAAAGACGAAATCCTGACGCTCTACCTGAACCGCATCTATCTGGGCTCGGGCGCCTACGGTATCGACGCAGCCGCGCGCGAGTATTTCGGCAAGTCCGTACGCAATGTGACGCTCGCCGAAGCTGCGATGCTAGCCGCCCTCACGCGCGCGCCGTCGAAGTACTCGCCGGGCGTCAACTTGAAGCTCGCCCAACAGCGCGCGAATCTCGTCATCGAACTGCTGCATCGAGACGGCCAGATCTCGGACGAAGACGCGCGC
Source organism: Alphaproteobacteria bacterium (assembly GCA_031365165.1). Taxonomy (GTDB): domain Bacteria; phylum Pseudomonadota; class Alphaproteobacteria; order Micropepsales; family Micropepsaceae; genus SZUA-430. The sequence continues at coordinate 3,483 of JANLXP010000095.1, read as the reverse complement.
AAAGCCACGGCAAAACCCGCAACGCCCGTTCTGAACGAAGGCGTCGAAAGCGCGAACTACTTCGCCGACTTTGTGATGGATCAGCTGACAAAGCTCGACATCCGCCCCGACAAGGATCTGGTCGTCCGGACCACGATCAACACCAAACTCCAAGCAGTGGCTGAGACGAACCTGGTGAAGGTCCTGGACCACGAGGGCAAGACCCGCGGTGCAACGCAGGCCGCGTTGGTCGCGATGGAACCGAACGGTGCGGTGCGCAGCATCGTCGGCGGCAGGGACTACACCAACTCGACATTCAACCGCGCCTACCAGGCGCGCCGCCAGCCTGGTTCGTCATTCAAGCCGTTCGTCTATATGGCGGCGCTCGAGCACGGGCTGACGCCGGACGACGTGCGCGAGGACGCTCCATATGAGAGCCGGGGATGGAGCCCGCAGAACTACGACGGCTCCTATCTGGGCGAAATCTCGCTGCGCGAGGCGCTGGCGAAGTCGATCAACACCGTCGCCGTGCGCGTGGCTGACGAAGTGGGCCGCCGCAAGATAATCGCCGTTGCGCAGCGTCTTGGCATCACCTCGCCGCTCGAACCAAACCGCTCGCTCCCGTTGGGAACATCTGAAGTCACGCTGTTTGAAATGACGCGCGCCTTTGGCGCTTTCGCGAACAACGGCAACCGCGTCGACCCCTATGCGATCCTTGAGGTCCGGACCTCCGACGGCACCGTGCTCTATCAATACCGGCCGGCGCCGCCGATCGCGGTGATGAACCAGCGCACGCTGCAAGAGATGAACCAAATGATGTTCGAGGTCGTGCAAACCGGCACCGGACAGCGCGCCGACCTCGACCCGCGTCCCGTCGGCGCCAAGACCGGTACCAGCCAGGAATGGCGCGACGCTTGGTTCGTGGGTTACACGGCCGATTTCGTGACCGGCGTTTGGGTGGGCAACGACGACAACACGTCGATGAAAAAGGTCGTCGGCGGCAGCTTGCCCGCAAGCATCTGGAAGGCCTACATGCTGGCTGCCCACAAGAACATCCCGGTCCACAATCTGCCGGGCGTCGACATGTACGGCGACTCCGACGCGTATGCGCAAAACGAACCGGACAATCCCTGGGTCGAGCGCGATGGCGAATACACCGATCGCCACGAGGACCGGCCCGGCGTGATCGAAGATTTCTTCGACAGCCTGTTCGGCGGCGATCACCCGCGCAACGCGGCCCCCGTTCCGCCGCCACCACCAGCACCGCGCTACGTCCCGCAGGCGAATCAGCCGCCCGCAGACGAAAACGACGACGGCGTCGACGTGAGCGCGGACGGAGCTCCCTCGGTCGGCGCAACGGCGACGCGGCGGCCGCGACGCGAACCGGACCCCGAGGATCCACCCGACGAACCCGAGCCGGACTCGGAAGAACCGCAGCCGAACTGATGGGGAACCTGGTGCAGATCGGAGACTGGCGGCGCTTTGCCAAGCCCCTAAGATAGGCGGTCAGCAATGGAGTCGGTCCCGGGTGAGATTCTTTCTAAGGCTGTTGGCTGCGATCGTCGTGGCCGTCGCGCTGGGATTGGGCAGCGCCTATCTCGCCGTGCAAGGCGCCGTGCCGGCAGGCTCCGTCGTCAAAAACGGACCATGGTCGGCGAACCTCGCGGCAGGTGGCACGAACGCCGACAACTACACCCGCACCGCCGTCGCGATCGCAGGGCTCCTCGCCCTCAACAAAGATGAGACGATCTACTACGGCACCACCTCGGATAGCGCAGGCGAACCGTTCGATCCGAAATGCGCCTATCGCATCGAAGGCCGCGATCCCGACGCACGCTGGTGGAGCATCACGGCCTACGGCACAGACCACTTCTTGATCGATCACCCGTCGAAGCGCTACGCGGTCAGCAAAACGAATGTCGTGCATAGCCCCGACGGCAGTTTCGTGATCCGTGTCTCGACCACTCAGGAAGCGCAGAACTGGATCGCTGCATCTCCCGACGGCTTTCAGCTGACACTGCGCCTCTATAATCCCGGCCAGACCGTCAGGGACGACCCCGCCGGTGTCGCACTGCCCTCGATCACGAAGGAGGCATGCTCATGATCTGGCTCAGGTGGGGCGCCTTCACGCTCATCTTGGCGGCGATCATCCATTGGGCGACTGTTGCTTACGCCCCGACCCTCATCATGTCGCGCGTCATGTCGGCGATCGGCACAAAGGGCACGAACCAGATCGCGCACAGCGAACGCGCCACAGCTGCCGCCCGCAAAATCGTGAAGCCGAGCCCAGACCTGCTCTATTCGCAATGCGTGTTCGACGTCTCGCGCCATCCACTCAAGATCACGACGGCGGCGCCAACGGACACCTATTGGTCCGTCGCCTTCTACGCCGCGAACACCGACAACTTCTTCGTCTTGAACGACACGCAGGCCAAAGGCTTGCCGGCAACCATCGTGCTGATGGGCCAAGGTCAAACGGTCCCGCCGCAGCCGGAAGGCACACGCATCGTGACCGCGTCCACACCGCGCGGCATCGTTCTGTTCCGCACACTCATCAACGACGACGCACGCGAGGCCGAACTCGATCAACAGCGGCGTGCGGCGAAATGCGAACCGATGTAGTTGGCCACCCCCTGGCGTTTAAGCTAGGGTGTGCGATCAAACATTCACTCGGACTAAGCCCATGCCACGCCTCGCCAGGTTTCTTCTACTCACGCTCGTAGCCCATCTCATCGCGTCGTGCGGGAAGGAGCCGGAGAAAAAAGAAGAAGCGGTGGCGCCGACGCCCGAGCCCAAACTGATCAAGGTCACCTTTGTGACCGACTGGAAGGCGCAAGCCGAACACGGCGGCTTCTACGAAGCGCTCGCAACGGGGCTCTACAAAAAGGCAGGCCTCGACGTCACGATCAAGCAAGGCGGCCCAACGGTGAACACGCCGCAGCTTATCGCAGCCGGCGCTGTCGACTTCGCGATGGGTTCAAACTCCTTCCAGCCGTTGAACCTCGTCGCGGCAGGCGGTGATGCCGTTGCCGTCGCCGCCATCTTCCAAAAAGATCCGCAAGTGCTGATCACGCACGAGCGCCAGGACATCAAGTCGCTCGCCGACATGAAGGGCAAGGCGATCATGGTATCGGACGCCACCGTCTCGACCTGGTGGATATGGGCCAAAGCCAACTTCAAGTTCGACGACAAGCAAATCCGTAAATACACGTTCAACTTGGCGCCGTTCCTGACCGACGCGACAGCGATCCAGCAAGGCTACGTCACATCGGAACCTTTCACGATCGAAACAGAAGGCAAGATCAAGCCGCAAGTCTTCCTGCTCGCCGACTATGGCTATCCCGGCTACTCGAACTTCATCATGGCGCGCGGGACCGACGTACGCGACAGGCCGCAAGTGGTGCAGGCGTTCGTCGACGCATCGATCGACGGGTGGAACAGCTATCTGAACGGCGATCCCGCCCCCGCGAATACGTTGATCAAACAAGACAACCCCGAGATGAC
>JANLXP010000013.1:0-4532 GCA_031365165.1 Alphaproteobacteria bacterium | reverse complement strand
CATCACCGTGACAACGGCAACGACCGCCGACACGCCAATGACGATACCGAGCGTCGTCAGCGCCGTGCGCAGCGGGTTGGCGAAAAGCTCCCGCAGGGCCATACGAAGACAATCGAAGAACATCCGGGCCACGCTACCTGGCCGCGCGCCCGTCCGGGAGGTGGCGGCGGACACATCTGGGAGGATTTGCTAAGGTCCAGGCCTCAGAGGAGCTGCACGCCATGCAAGCCAAACTCGCCTACGCCATCAAATTCGTCGCCAACATGGGTAACGCCGTCGCCTACCACCGCGATACGCTGGGCCTACCCCTCAAATTCCAATCACCCGAGTGGAGCGAGTTCGCGACCGGTGACACGACGCTCGCGCTGCACGCAGCCTCTGCCGACAACCCGGCCGGCACCGTCCAATTGGGCTACGCCGTCGACGATCTAACCAGCCTCTACGAAAACCGCACGAAGAACGGCATCGACTTCACAAGCCCGCCCCGCGCGCAACATGGCGTACTGCTCGCCAAGTTCCGCGACAACGACGGCCGCGAATGCTCGATCAGCGGCAAACGCTGATCACTTCGGCCCCGCGAGTTCACCGAGCAGCACGCGCCAATGCGTGAGCCCCTCGTAGAACGTGACCACCGGAATGCGCTCGTTGAGCCCGTGCGAGAAGTCGTCGCTGTCCTTGATGAAGATCTCGCTGGCGCCATAGGTCGGAATGCCAGCGGCCCGATAGAAGACGCCATCGCTCGCACCCGACGACATTGACGGCACGATCTTAAGGCCGGGATGGATCGCGCGCACAGCGGCGGTCAACGCCGAAACCACGTCCTTGCGCAACCGCGAAGCATCGCTCGCGACGTATTTGTCGAGTGGCGCGATTTCGATCTTCCGGCCCACCAACTTCTGTAGCTGCCCCTGAACGCGTTCGATCGCAACACCCGGGAAGATGCGGCAATTGACGGTGACGCTCGCCCGTTGCGGCAGAGCGTTGTCCGCGTGCCCGCCAGCCAACATCGTCGGCACGCAGGTCGTGCGCACCTGTCCGACATAGTTCGGGTCGGCGGAAATCACGGCAACAGCGCGCCGGTCGCCTGGCCGCTTGGCGAACCGCGTCATCGCGACGCCAACTTTGCCAGGCGTCAATGGTCCGGTCACGCGAAACGCCGCTATCGTGGTGTCGTTCCACATCACCGGAAACGAATGGCGCCGCAAACGCTCGATCGCGTCGGCGACGTCGAAGATCGCGTTTTCCTTACGCGGCGCCGACGAATGCCCGCCGGGATTCTTCGCTGTCAGCGTGAAACTTGCGAACGTTTTCTCAGCCGTCTGCATGCCGTAGTAGATGGCATCACCTGTCTCGGCGAGCTGCCCGCCGCCCGCGTCCGCATTGATCGCGAACTCTGCATCGACAAGCGCGTGGTGCTCCGCCAGCAAACGCTGCGTGGTCACGCCCGACGTTTCCTCATCGCCCGAGAAGACGATGACCAGATCGCGCGTCGGCTTGAACCCCTCCGCTCTCAAGGTCAGGAACGTGGCGGCAAGCATCGCAACGCCCGATTTGTTGTCGTCCGATCCGCGTCCGTAGAAGAAGCCGTTCTCCTCGATCAGCTTGAACGGATCGCGCTCCCAGTCCTCGCGGTGCGCAGGCACCACGTCCATGTGCGCGAGCAGCAGGATCGGCTTACCGCCCGTGCCCGTGCCGCGATAGCGCACGACCAAGGCCGCCGTCTTGTCGAACGGAACGAGATGCACATCGTCGTCGGCAAAGCCACCGTCGCGAAAACGCTTGGCGAGATACTTCGCCATCTCCGGCGTCTTGCCGCCCTCGATGGACGTGTCCATCTCGACGATCGTTTGGTAGATTTCGCGGGCGCGCGCCTTCTCGTCGGCACTTGGGCCTGCCGCCAGGGATGGCGCCACCAACAGCACCGCCGAAATCACGCCAACCAAAGCCGCACTGCGCATTATGGAAGCCCCCGAAAGAGAATTCGGGCCTTCATGCGATGCGGTTGGTGTTTTGGCAAGGACCGTCGAATTCAGCCCTCGACGTACCGGCCTTCCCGCTTGCGCCGCGAGATCACGTAGCTGACGCAAGCCACCCAAGTCGGGGCAATATCGATAAATGGAATGAGCTCGATCGCGAGCGTCGGCAGCAGCGCCCAGTGGAACCCGATCAGCCGCGTGATGACCAGCGCGGCCACCGCATCGAGCGCAAGGTCGATCGCCTCCGCCGGCAGCGTGCCGATCCCGGTCAGTGAAATCCCTTGCAAAGGCAGCTGAATGGCATCCACCACAACGGCAATCGCGAACGCCAAGCGCGCCCGCGAAGCCGTGACAGGTTCTCCCCCGCTCAGCGCGCCCTCGCTTCCGGCTTCACGTCGTCGAGCCACACAGTGCCAATCAACCGCTTCTGATGGCTGATCACCGGAAGGCGGCGCACGGCATGCTTCTTCATGATGCGCAGCGCTTCGACAGCGTCCTCTTCCGGATAGCAATAGATGATCGGCCTCGACATCACGTCGCGCGCGGTCAGTTTCTTCGCTTTCGATTGGTGCGCCAAGTCGCGCTTCGTCACCTCGCCGATCAGGCGGTCGTATTGGCTGATCGGAACGACGTCTTCGTCCTGGATGTGGGCGGTCACGTCCGGCAACGGCGCATCCGGCCCGACCCACGTCGCCGCGTGATGCATCACGTCTTTGACCTTCATGGGAACTCCTCTCGAGTTCCCCCCGCGTGATTTGCAGTCTACGCGCCTCAGCCGAAGCGTTCCACCCGGAACGGCGCCAAATCCACCGACGGCGCAGCGCCCGTCACAAGCGCCTCGACCAACTCCGCCGTAATCGCCGACAGCGTCATCCCCAAATGCTGATGCCCGAATGCGTAGAGGACGCGCGGATGCGCCTGCATCCGCCCGATCGCAGGCAGGAAATCCGGCAGCGTCGGTCGCGGGCCTTTCCATCGGTCCGGCGTCTTCGAAAACGCAATCCCAAGCTCGTCCAATTGCTGCTCCAGCCAGACCCACTTGCGCGCGTCGCCCGGCGGATCGGGATCGCCCAACTCAAGAAAGCTGGTCGCGCGCAGCCCGGTCGAAAACCGCGCGACGATCAACGAGCGCTCGTCGAACAATGTCGGCGGCAATTCAGCCGGCCACACGTGCGTCGCGCTTTGCACCGAATAACCGCGCTCCGCGATCAGCGGCGGCTCCAAACCGACGCACCGCATCACGCGCCCCGACCACGCGCCGGCCGCAATCAACACTTCATCCGCGTGTCGCACGACCCCAGTGTCGAGCGTAACGGCCACGCCGCCGTCATAGACACGAAGATCGACGACGCTGCCCCGAACCTCGACACCGCCCCGCGCGCGAAACGCCGCGAGCACGCCGTCACGCGCCGCCTGCGGTTCCTTGAATTGTCCCGATCCCGTGAACCTCAAACCGGCTGCGGGCGCAGAGCGCATGGCCCCGCGATAGACATCGAGCTCAGCGCTGGTCATCTCGCGAAACCGCGTCGTCCCCGTGTTCGCCTTCGCCCAAGCCGCCAACCCGCGCCGCGCGTTCTCGGGCGACATCCAAACGACGGCATGCCCATCGGCCCTGACGAGGTCCGGCGCCTCCGCGAGCGCCGCCAACCGCTGCCACGCTTGAAGGGCATCCGCTTGCAGCGAACCCAACGCCGCCGTTCCGCGTTCGAATTTCTTGGCGCTGCTCGCCGCCATGAAGCGAATGGACCACGGCAACCACAGCCCGACATCGCGAGCACGGAAATCAAGCGCGCCGCCAAACGCAAACAGCCGCTTGGGAAAACTCAAGAGCGTAGGCCACGACGCCAGCGGCTCGACCTGCTCTGTCGCAATGTGACCCGCATTGCCGAACGACGCCCCGCGCCGCTTGTCGCCCGGATCGACGATCGCAACATCGAAGCCGGCGGCCTTGAGGCGGAGCGCCGAGGCCGCGCCGACCATGCCCCCGCCGATCACCAAAATGGACTTCGCCACCGCTTCCCCGCCGGAAATTTCGTGTACGATCTGTCGCGAACTTGAGACCAAAGGTCAACCAATGACGGCACCACGCATCGGCTGGTCGGGCGTATTCCCCGCAGCGACCACCCAGTTCAAATCCGACCTCTCCGTCGACTACGAAGCGACGCAGCGCATGCAGGACGCATTGGTCAAGGACGGCGTCGACGGCCTCGTGATTTTAGGCACAGTCGGCGAAGGCAATTCGCTCGACGCGGAAGAAAAGCGCAAGCTGATCGCCACAACAGTCGAGGCCGCACGCGGCCGCGTACCCGTCATCGTCGGCGTCTCAGAGATGACCACGCCGCGCGGTGCCGCCCTCGCCCGCGACGCGGAGAAGCTGGGCGCAGCCGGCCTGATGGTTTTGCCCGCGATGGTCTACGTCCCGACGGAAGAAGAATTGGTCACGCACTTCCGCACAATCGCCGACGCGACGGCGCTTCCGATCATGCTCTACAACAACCCCCCGGCCTATCGCGTGAGCATCTCGCTCGAAACGCTGAAGCGCCTGGCCGAGCAGGC
>JANLXP010000005.1:0-1827 GCA_031365165.1 Alphaproteobacteria bacterium | reverse complement strand
CCTGAACTTTGAGGGGAGCAAATCTATGTCTATTGAACTGACGATGCTGGCGCTGAGTGTAGCGCTGCTGTTCGTGTTGGTTATCATCCAAGCGGCGGCCGGTACGCAGGCGCAGGGCCTTATGAATATGGCGAACCATCGGGACAACCTCGGTGCGCCGTCCCTTTGGCAAGCGCGCACGAAGCGTTGCGTGGACAATCACCGTGAAGGGCTGATCATGTTTGCGCCGCTGGCGCTCATCGCCGCGCATCAAGACATCTCGACGACATTGACGGTGTGGGGCGCGCAGCTCTTCTTCTATTCGCGCGTCGCGCATGCGGTGGTTTATCTGGCCGGTCTGCCCTATATCCGCCCTCTGTTTTGGGGCATCGGCATCGTCGGCACGCTCATGATGTTTCTCGCGCTCTTCGGAATTGGCGCCTAACCGGACTCGCTCGCAACTCATGCCAACCGAAATTTTGATGCCTGCGCTGTCGCCCACGATGGAAGAGGGCAAGCTTGCCAAATGGCACGTCAAAGTGGGCGACAAGGTTTCGTCCGGCGACGTGATTGCCGAGATCGAGACTGACAAGGCGACGATGGAAGTCGAAGCGGTCGATGAAGGCGTGATCTCGAAGCTTCTGGTCGAAGAAGGCACAGAAGGCGTGAAGGTCAACGTTGCGATCGCCGTGTTGCAGGGCGAGGACGAACCTCAGCCGAAGGCGAATGGTGGCGCCACCGCGGCCCCCGCGCCTGCACCGAAGGCGGCGTCCAAGGCTTCGCCTGCGGCCGCGCCGGTTGCAGCGCCCGTCGCGAGCGATCCAAGTATTGCTGATGGCACGCCGATGGTCACGATGACCGTGCGCGAAGCTTTGCGCGAGGCGATGGCAGAGGAGATGCGCCGCGACCCGACCGTGTTCCTTATGGGCGAGGAGGTTGGTCAGTATCAGGGCGCCTACAAAATTAGCCAGGGTCTGCTTGACGAGTTCGGGGAGAAGCGGGTCATCGACACGCCGATCACGGAGCAAGGCTTTGCGGGCTTGGGCGTCGGCGCGGCGTTCGGTGGCCTCAAGCCGATCGTTGAGTTCATGACTTGGAACTTCGCGATGCAGGCGATCGACCAGATCATCAACTCGGCCGGTAAGACGCTCTATATGTCCGGCGGGCAAATGGGGTGTCCCATCGTATTTCGCGGTCCCAACGGCGCGGCAGCGCGCGTTGGAGCGCAGCACAGCCAGAACTATGGCTCGTGGTATGCGCACGTGCCGGGGCTCAAGGTTATTGCGCCGTACTTCGCGGCGGATGCGAAAGGGTTGCTGAAGGCTGCGATCCGCGATCCAAACCCTGTAATCTTTCTCGAGAACGAAATTGTCTATGGGCGCTCGTTCGACGTGCCGAAGCTCGACGACTTCGTGCTTCCCATCGGTAAAGCGCGTGTCGTGCGCGAAGGGCGCGATGTAACGCTGGTGTCGTATTCGATCACGGTCGGGCTCGTTTTGCTTGCGGCAGAGGCGCTTGCGAAAGAGGGGATCGAGGCGGAGATCATCGATCTGCGTTCGCTCAGACCACTCGACACCGAAACGGTGATCGCGTCTGTGAAGAAGACGAACCGCATCGTGACGGTTGAGGAAGGCTGGCCGATCTGCGGCATTGCCTCCGAAATCTCGACGCAGGTGATGGAGCAGGCGTTCGATTATCTCGATGCGCCGCCGACGCGGGTGACAGGCAAAGATGTGCCGATGCCCTATGCGGCCAATCTCGAAAAGCTCGCTCTGCCCAATGTCGCCGAGGTGGTCGCGGCCGCCAAGGCCGTGGCCTATCGGTAAGCCCAGGTAAAGCTCATGCCCG
>JANLXP010000946.1:0-1467 GCA_031365165.1 Alphaproteobacteria bacterium | reverse complement strand
CGTCATCCCAACCGCGGTCGCAAGCAGGATCGCTGAAATACCCAGCGCCGCACTCACCGGCGCGCCGTCAGCGATCAATTCGGCAACGGTGAAGTCCTTGATCTTGTAAGAGGGGCCTAGATCGCCTCCGAGCAACTTGCCGAGATAACCGCCGAGGCAGCGTACTCGCCTATCGCTGGTGTCGTAATACATCCCGTCGCGCAGCGTGAGCCCTTGTGCGGCGAGCGCGGTAGCGTCCGGTGTCGCATACTGTGCACCGCATACGAACGTGTTGATGTCCAGGAACTGGCGCAACAGCGGCTTGTCGAGGTCGTAAGCCGCCAGAATGTTCCGTTCGATCTCGGGCGGCAGATTGCGCTCCTGATCGAACGGTCCGCCCTTTGCGGCCCGCATCAGGAAAAACGCCATCACAATGATGATGAAGAGCGTGGGGATCGCAACGAGCAGCCGTCGAACCACGAAACGCAACATGCTGGCGGCCGAATCCCCGGTCGAGTCGATGGCACGCACAATCCGCCGACAAAGCGGCACGCACGTCCAGGGCTAAGTTCAACAGCGCCCATCCAAAGTCAATGTGGTTCTTCCGCCAGTCACCGCGAATTAATGAATAAGATCAACGCTTTGGCCGCCGCGTTGCGGGCCGCTTTGCGGCCAGCGCCCGAACCCGCGCCTCCGGCTGCAGCGCCTCGAAGTGACTGAACGCTTTGCCGGCTTCCTTGATGTCAGACAGCGCGACGAAGTCGGCGACAGCCGCAAGCTTGTTCCACATCGCGCGGATCGAGGCGTGCCTGTGCGCCCGATCGCCGGCTTTCGCGGATGCCCACTCGAAGATCTCGATCAGCGTTCCATCCGACCGCGCACGCAAGATCAACGGTTGGCGCGCCGTCACGAGCTGCGCGTCGGCAAGCGTTCGGCGGTGCTCACGCATAAGCTTGCGTAGCTCCCGATCCTTCCCAGGCTTGGGCCGATAGGCAGCGATGACCGTTTCGGTTCTTTCGTCTGTACGCGTCACTGATGACCTCTCGAGCGGCCCCGCTACGAACAGACCTAATCATCGCGCAATCATGGGCACCACAAGCCATTTGTTGTGGTTCGTCGAACTGTCCACGTTCGGTTGAGACAATCTCATGACGTCGCGGGATGATGCAGGCGAGTCCGGCATTCTCATGCTTAACCGCACCGTTAGACGAAAGGCGTACGCCACGAGTTGAATTCGGTGACACCTCACCCCTGACGAATCCGGTGGTAGTACTCATAAGCAGTGCGGAATCCCAATGCTCGGTACAACGGTAAGGCGGCCGCATTCGCCTGCGCTACTTGTAGCCATGCACGACGCGCACCTCGTGCGTATGAAAGCCCAAGCAAAGCCTCGCTGAGTTTGCGTGCAACGCCTTGGCGCCGCACGTCCTTCGCGACATAAATTCCGTGTAACCCAGCCCACGCGCGTTCGAGAGCGGCAACGCCGAC
>JANLXP010000977.1:0-3306 GCA_031365165.1 Alphaproteobacteria bacterium | reverse complement strand
TTCACATCACGTCGACCCCGGCGATGCGTAAGCTTGCAGGCATCAAGCTTGGCCGCTGCAGTCAGATTCCGTCGAACGATCCCGATTTTGGGAGGACTGAGGCGCAGGTCGCCGAGTATTGGTGCGAGCGCGCCGGCATTCCCTATCTCGGACGCGCGGACATTGGTCACGACGCCGGCAACAAGGTCGTGCCGTTTGGGGCGCGGCTGGTTAGTTGATCAGCTCTTGAGCAAGATCAGCGAGCGGGGTTCCCATGAGATGTAGACGGGGCGGGCAGGATCGAAGCCCGATGTCATTGCGCGATCGACGTTTTGCGAGGCGACGGAGAGTGGCGCTTCGCGGCCTTTGACGTAGACGTGGTAATGGCTGCGGTCGCCCAGATAGGCGCTGGCCTTGATCGTACCTTCGACGGACGGGCCTGAGGGTTTCGTTCCCGTGAGCGAGAGTTTTTCCGGGCGGATTGCGGCGGTGATCTTTTGGCCGACTTTCAGGCCTTCCGATGCAGGCGCTTTGAATTGGCCGAAGCCAGCGCTCTCCAACGTGACCTCGTCGCCGTTGACGGAGCGTACGGTTGCTTCGATCAGGTTGATGTTGCCGATGAAGCTCGCGACTTCGACGGAGTTCGGCGCTTCGTAAAGGTCCTTGGGGCCTGCGATCTGCAGCACAACGCCTTTGCCCATGACCGCGATGCGGTCGGACATGGAGAGCGCTTCTTCTTGGTCGTGGGTCACGAACACGAAAGTGATGCCGACTTCCTTCTGCAATTGCCGCAGTTCGATCTGCATTTCTTCGCGCAGTTTTTTGTCGAGCGCGCCGAGCGGTTCGTCGAGCAGCAGCACCTTCGGGCGCTTGATCAACGCGCGGGCGAGGGCGACGCGCTGGCGCTGGCCGCCCGAAAGCTGATCGCCGCGGCGGGGTCCAAACCCCTTCAGCTTGATCATGTCGAGCGCTTCGTTGACCCGCCGGTTCAGTTCGCCGGCCGAGAGGCGGTCTTTGCGCAGGCCGTACGCGATGTTGTCGAACACGTTCAGGTGCGGAAAGATTGCGTACGACTGGAACACCATGTTCGTCGGGCGCTTGTAGGACGGGATCAAGGCCGACGGCTGGCCGTCGATATAGATTTCGCCGTCGGTCGGGAATTCGAAGCCCGCGATCATACGCAGCAGCGTGGTCTTACCGCAGCCTGAAGGCCCCAGAAGCGAGAAGAACTCGCCGCGTTCGATGTTGATGTTCGCGCTATCGACAGCTTTGACGCCGCCGGCGAACTGTTTGGTTACATTTTCGATGCGGATGATGTTGTCGGCCATGATGGGCTTCAAGCGACCCCTACTTTGCGTTCGGTGGTGCCGAGTTGGCGGACCCATTCGGCGAGGACGACGAGTGCACAGGATACGAGGAGGATGAGCGCACCGAGCGCGAGGACGCTGGGCAGCTTGTTCGGGAAGCGCAGCTGGCTCCAGATGAAGACGGGCAATGTCGGTTGCTGACCCTGCAAGAAGAAGGAGAGCAGGAATTCGTCGAACGAAACGATAAAGGAGAGCAGCAAGCTTGAGACGATGCCGGGAAGAACCAGCGGGAACGTCACGCGCCAGAACGTCATCATTGGCGTTTCGCCAAGATCCATTGAGGCTTCTTCCAAGCTTCTGTCGAAGCCGTCGAGGCGCGAACTCAGCACGGCCATCGCGAACGGCGTGCAGAGCATCACGTGACCGATCGTGATCGTATAGAGCGACAGCGGTATCGACAGCCGGTTGATCAGGATCAGAAGCGCGATGCCGAGGATAATCTCAGGAATGAACAGCGGCAGCATGATCGTGCCGGTGACGAGGCTTTGTCCGGGCATCCGGTAGCGCGTGATCGCCTTCGCGCCGAGCAGGCCCAGAATTGTCGCGATGATCGAGGCGACGGTGCCGACTTGAAGGCTCGCCGTCAGCGCGCGCAGCATCCCTTGGTCCGCGAAGGCTTGCTCGTACCACTTCGTCGTGAAGCCCTTCAGAGGAAAGGCGACGAAGATCGAGTCGTTGAACGAGAAGATCGGTAGGAACAGGACCGGAATATAGAGGAACAGCAAATAGGCGATGGCGAACAGGCCGAGCAGACCGCTCGGATCGCCCATGCGTTTGGCGGCGCGGATGGGTTTCGTCATCGGATTTGCCTCACCGCAAGCTGCATGGCCGTCACGAACAGCACGACGAGAATGCCGACGGCGGCCATCGCGGATAGTGCGAGTGCTGCGCCGAGCGGCCAATCGTTGATCTTCAAGAACAGCACCTGAATGCTGTAGGCGATCATTTGGCCGGTGGGGCCGCCGACGAGTTGCGGCGTGACGTAGTCGCCGGTCGTCGGCACGAAGATCAATACGGACGCACCGATGACGCCCGGAAGCGAGAGCGGGAACGTCACGCGCCAGAAACGGGCCCAGGCCGAGTCGCCGAGGTCGGCCGCGGCCTCCAGCAAGGTGCGGTCGATCTTTTCCAACGACACATATATCGGCAAGATCGCAAACGCCGCATAAGCGTGCGCGAGCGTGATGACGACCGCGGATTGATTGTAGAGCAGGAATTCCAACGGCTCGTGGATCAGCCCGGCCGAGATGAGGCCAGAGTTGATCACGCCGTTGTATCCTAAGATCACTTTCCACGAAAAGGCGCGCAGCAAGTAGCTCGTCCAGAACGGGATCGTGAGCAGGATCAGCCAGACGAACTTGTACCGTTTGACGCCGAAGGCGACGTAGTAGGCCATCGGATAGGCGAGGCCCACTGTCACCAGCGTGACCAATGTCGACGTGCCGATCGTGCGCCAGAAGATGTCGTGGTAGCTCTGCTTGCCGAACACGTCTTGGTAGCGCTGGGTCGTGAATGTCGTGTCGATCGCGAGGCCGACTTGGGTCCAGAAGGAATAGAGCGCGAGCAGGATCAGCGGCGCGGCCAACAGCGCGACCATGGTGATCATTACCGGGGAGAGCAGGGCGTAGCCCTTTGCCGCGTCGGAGCGCAGGTAGAAGGCGCGAAGCCGGTCGGCGAATCCAGGTGTGGAGCTGGCCGTCACGTTTCTCCCCGTACGGCCCGGTTCGAGCCCTCGATCCGCGTATCTTGAGAGAAAGTGCGCGATCCCGCAACAGGGGTGAATCTTAGGGTGGTTAAGGCCGTGGTGCCGGAGCGTGCCTGCGCTAAGGTTAGAAGCGTCTTATCGAATCGAGGGTGCGCCGATGAAAGAGACAGAGCTGACGATCCGGGGTCTTCTGTTGGGGGCTACGATCGCCGCCATCTTTACGGCTGCGAATATTTATCTGGGTTTGAAGGCGGG
>JANLXP010000895.1:0-2473 GCA_031365165.1 Alphaproteobacteria bacterium | reverse complement strand
GCGGCTGCGGCGAGTGCCAAGGCGGCGAGCGAGCCGGTGCTGAGGACGAGGGCCGCGATGCCAGTGCCGAGTGCTGCGGCTCCTGCAATCTTTAGGCGCCAGAGCGATTGCGCGAGGTCGCCGCGCTTCCAACTCAAGAATGGGCCGACCGTCATCGCGAACATTAAAGCGATTGCGAACGGCACGAAGAAGAAATTGTAGAACGGCGGGCCGACGGAAAGTTGCGCGCCGGTCGCGATCTGTAGGAACAGCGGATAGAACGTGCCTAGGAAGATCACCGTCGTGATCGCAACGAGCAGGATGTTGTTTAGGATCAGCCCGCCTTCGCGGCTGACGGGGGCGAAGAGGTTGCCGAGCTTCATCTGCGGCGCGCGGATGGCGTAGAGCGTGAGTGCGCCGCCGGTCGTGAGCACAAGCAGCCCTAAGATGAATACGCCGCGTGTCGGGTCGGTCGCGAACGAGTGGACGCTTGAGATCACGCCCGAGCGCACGAGGAACGTGCCGATCAGGCTTAGCGTGAACGTCAGGATCGCGAGCAGGATCGTCCAATGCTTTAGCGCGTCGCGCTTTTCGACGACGATGGCGGAGTGGATCAACGCGGTGCCCGCAAGCCACGGCATGAGCGAGGCGTTCTCGACCGGATCCCAAAACCACCAGCCGCCCCAGCCGAGTTCGTAGTAGGCCCAAAGACTGCCCAGCATGATGCCCATGGTGAGGAACGCCCATGCGGCGAGCGTCCACGGTCTCACCCAGCGCGCCCATGCGGGATCGACTTTGCCTTCGATGAGCGCTGCGACGGCGAACGAGAACGCCATCGAGAAGCCGACGTAGCCCAGGTAGAGAAACGGCGGATGCGTTGCGAGGCCCGGGTCTTGCAGCAGCGGGTTCAAGCCGTTGCCGTTCAGCGGTGCGGGGTCGAGGCGCAGGAACGGGTTCGATGTGAAGAGGATGAAGGCAAGAAAGCCGACGCCGATCATGCCCTGCACCGCTAGCACGCGGGCCGACAGCGTGTCGGGCAGATTGCGTCCGAAGAGTGCGACGGCGGCGCCGAAGATCGCCAGGATCAACACCCACAGCAGCATCGAGCCTTCGTGGTTTCCCCAGACGCCCGCGATTTTGTAGATCAAGGGCTTGGCCGAATGCGAATGCTGCGCGACGAGGGAGACCGAGAAGTCCGACGCCACGAAGGCTGCGGTCAAACTCAAGAATGCGAAGGCGACGAATAGAAGTTGGCCGAGCGCGGCCGAGCGCGCGAACGCCATCAGCGCCACGTCGCCCTTCGCCGCGCCATAGAGCGGCAGCGTTGCTTGGGCAAGCGCCAAGGTCAGCGCCAGCGCGAGCGAAAAATGTCCGATTTCGGCGATCATCCGTGCTTCGGATATCGGACAACGGCTCTCAAGATCAATGTGCGAATTTGTGCGTGCGGCGCGGTTGCCCTTGGCAAGGTGAACGCGGCTTGCAAGAGTGCGGGCGGGGAGGGCCTTCATGACCGTTTGGCAAGGCGCGGTTTGCGCTGTTTTCGCGTGTGTCTTGGCGGGTGCGCCGGTTCAGGCCGCGTCGGCCGATCGCGTGCGTTTCCTGGAAGGGCCCGCTGCTGCGCCGCTTTCGGCCGACGAAAAAGCCGAAGAGGTGAAGGGGTATTTGCCCGCTGGTGCCGTCGATATCGGCACGGTTCTGACCGGGCCGCCGGCTATCGATTCGGCTGGCGACAAAGCCGACGTTGCCCACGTGCGCCAGGTGAACACGCATGCGAACGCGCTGCGTTGGCAGCGGGCGCTGCTCGACGATGCATCGGTCTACGACAGGTTCACGGAGCAATTGGGATTTCGGCCGGATCGAAGGCGCTTTCCGCGCTTCGTGCGGTTGCTAAATCGCGTGTCTGAGGATGCGTTCGCGGCTGCTGGCGATGCGAAGAAACGGTTTCCGCGGGCGCGGCCGTTTCAGCGGTTCGCTCTCACGCGCGTGTGCGGGCAGGCGAGGGCGCCGAAGCCTGATGCGTCGCCGAGCGGGGGAACATCCTATCCGTCCGGACATGCGGTCGTTTCGTGGGCGGTTGCGCTGGTGATGATGGAGGCCTCGCCCCAGAGCGCGCAGGCGATCGTGCTGCGTGCGGTTGACTACGGCGAAAGCCGCGTCGTGTGCGGCGTGCATTTTCCGACGGACATCGATGCGGGGCATTTGGTGGCGACAGCGGTGATCGACAAGCTGTTTGCGTTGCCGGAGTTCAGGCGCGACTTCCAATGCGCGAAGACGGAGTTGCAATCGGTGGCGACCGGGATGCGGGCGGAAGATTTGCCTGCGTGTCAGTGAGCTAACGAAAGCCTAGTGCGAGCACATACATCTCGGCGCTGTCGGCGCGGCTCGCCGGTGGCTTCACGTGGATGACTTTTTGGAAGCGCTTTTTCAGCGTCTCCAAGAGTTGGCGTTAATCGCCTCGTCAGCGGAACCGACAACTTTCACCGAAATGATCGGG
>JANLXP010000885.1:0-3120 GCA_031365165.1 Alphaproteobacteria bacterium | reverse complement strand
CGACGGCGCCGCCAGTGCGCGCCGGCCCTGGGTTGCGGCAGCTTTGTCAGGGTGGGCTTTCGGGTTCGGGTATTTTCTCGTCGGTCTGCACTGGATCGGTTTTGCCTTTGTCGTCGACTCGGACAAGCACGCGTGGCTCCTGCCTTTTGTGGCGGTGCTTTTTCCGGGCGGGCTCGCGTTGTTCTTTGCGCTGGCGGCCGGGGTCGCGCGCTTGCACTGGGCGGGATGGGCGCGTGTGTTTGTCCTCGCGTCGACGCTTGCCGCTGCCGAATGGCTGCGCGGACATATTTTGACGGGCTTCCCGTGGAATCTGCCGGGTTACGCATGGTCAGGCACCGACGCGATGTTTCAGGCCGCGTCGCTGTTCGGCATTTATGGCTTGAGTTTGCTGACGTTGATCGCGGTGCTCGCGCCTGCCGCGCTCGTCGAACCGGGCGGCCGGCGTTCCAACGCGCGTTGGATGCTGCTGCTGCCCCCGGTGTTGTTGGCAGGGTTGTTCGTCTTTGGTTGGCTGCGTCTGCCGGCGACCGCTGCTCCAACGTTCACCGATGTCGGCGTGCGCATCGTTCAACCCAATGTTCCGCAGACGGAGAAATGGAAACCGGAGTTCTTCGAACGGAACTGGAACGTTCTTCTCGACCTCACGCGCAAGCCGGGGCTTGAGACGCGCACGGTCGTTGTTTGGCCCGAGGCGGCACCACCGTTTGCTTTTTTGGAGCAGCCGGAAGCGCTCCAGGTTGCGGGGATGATTCTTCCCGACAGGACCACCTTGCTCACTGGCACCATCAGGATCGAGCGGGGCGAGAACCGCCGGTTTTTCAACAGCATGGCGGCGGTCTCCGGGACCGGTCAGGTCCTGGCGACTTACGACAAGGCGCACTTGGTTCCGTTTGGGGAATACCTGCCGCTCTATTCGCTTCTTGAGCCGCTCGGCGTTACGCAGATCACCGGCAGCGGTCAGGGGTACACGGAGGGTTCGGGGATCCGGACGCTAACCATTCCAAACCTGCCGCCGTTTAGTCCGTTGATCTGCTACGAACTTATTTTCCCGGGAAAAGTTTCGGTCGCCGCGCAACGGCCCGACTGGTTGATGACGATGACCGACGATTCCTGGTTCGGTCCATGGACAGGTCCATACCAACACCTTGGCATCGCGAAAGTTCGCGCGGCGGAAGAAGGTTTGTCAGTGGTTCGTGCAGCCAATACGGGTGTGTCCGCGATCATCGACCCCTATGGGCGAATCACTGCGTCGCTCGGGCTCGATAGGACCGGAGTCCTGGACGGAGAATTGCCGCGACCGCTAACGCGCACGCTTTATTCCGTGGCGGGCGACGTAATTTTTTTGCTTATGATTCTTGCTTCAACGGCTGTTGGACTCGTTTTTTCCAAGAGCCGCCCATAAAGACAGTTGACCATTACAACCGTGTAGCGTTTAGTGAGAATCATTGAAGTCTAGGTTGGCTACTGGGGGCCGACTGATTTTCGGGTTGCAATGCGCGAGGGGTCGTGCCGCATCCGAAATGGTCCCCATAAGTTGCCGTCCTAGACCTCAAGCAGAGTGCCTGCTTGCGTGCTTGCCCCGGGGGGCAAGGCCATCAAAAAAAGATGGCCACAGACAAAGACGTTTCGTGGGGCTTGGTTGCAGTCTTGTGCTGCGGTCAGGCTGTCTTGTCAGTCGTATAGGAGTTCCCCCCTTGGCCAAGAAGCAACCCTCTTCAGTTGATGCACATGTTGGAAGCCGCGTCCGTCTTCGTCGGATGCTGATCGGAATGAGCCAAGAAAAACTTGGCGAGTTGTTGGGCCTTACTTTCCAACAAGTTCAAAAGTACGAAAAAGGCGCCAATCGTATCGGCGCAAGCAGACTCTTCGACATCTCGTCGATCCTCGGCGTTCCGGTGTCGTATTTCTTCGACGACCTCCCCAGCACCGATCCAGCGTTCCGTAAGCGCGAAGGTGGCGCTGCCGCGACAACGGATGTGGATGCCGGTCCCTACATGATGGAATTCGTGTCGAGTGCAGAAGGCTTCCAGCTGGTGCGCGCGTTCACGAAGATCACCGACCCGCGTGTGCGTAAGCGCATGTTGGAATTGGTGAAATCGTTGACGGGCGAAGAAGAAGTCTACCCCGATTTCAGAGTTGTGGAGCTGCGGGAAGCGCAACGCGCTTGACGTAACCCAGCATCCCTGACAGAAAGCCGCGCTTTTCGCGACCTGCGAAAGGCGCGGCTCTTTTTTTGGCGAGCTTCGATACATGTCCCGCAAAAACTACCTCTTCACCAGCGAATCGGTCTCCGAAGGTCACCCGGACAAGGTTTGCGACCGCATTTCGGATTCGATCGTGGACCTGATGTTGGGGCATATGCCCGAAGCGCGTATCGCGCTTGAGACATTGGCGACTACAAACCGCGTCGTGCTTGCGGGCGAGGTTCGTGGGCCGGAAGCGGTCGGCCACGATCAGATGATCGAAGCGGCACGCCAATCGATCAAAGCGATCGGCTACGAGCAGGAAGGATTCGATTGGCGCAAGGCGAGGATCGAATGTCTGGTGCACGCGCAGTCCGACGACATCGCTGTCGGCGTCGATGCGGCCGGAAACAAGGACGAGGGTGCGGGCGATCAAGGGATCATGTTCGGTTACGCGTGCCGCGAGACCGAAGAGTTGATGCCGGCGCCGATTTTGCTTTCGCACAAGATTTTGAAGTTGATGGCCGAGGCTCGCCATTCGGGTAAGCAGAAGGAACTGCTGCCCGACGCGAAGAGCCAGGTCACGCTGCAATACGAAAACGGCAAGCCTGTGCGCGCGACGAAGATCGTGGTTTCGACGCAGCACATCGACGGGCTCGATCAGCGCGATATCCGCGCCGTCGTGAAGCCCTACATCGAAGCGGCAATGCCGGCCGGTTGGATGTGCCCCGAAGACGGTTTGTTTGTGAACCCGACGGGACGCTTCGTCATCGGCGGTCCGGACGGCGACACGGGTCTCACCGGACGCAAGATCATCGTCGACACGTACGGCGGCGCAGCCCCGCACGGCGGCGGTGCATTCTCCGGCAAGGATCCAACGAAGGTCGATCGCTCGGCCGCTTACGTTGCGCGCTATCTCGCAAAGAACGTCGTCGCT
>JANLXP010000852.1:0-1054 GCA_031365165.1 Alphaproteobacteria bacterium | reverse complement strand
TTGTTTGCGTGGCCTTACGGACTTGTCGGCTTGGTGTTGGGTGCGCTGATTGCGGTCAGCGCATTCGAGCAGTTGGGCGGGCCGTTCGAGGCGATTGGGTTTCTGTCGGCACCTGTGTCGGCCGCGTGGCTCGGCTGGCTTTTGATGTGCGGTGTGTCGCTCGCGCGCACGCATGCCAATGGTGTGGGGCCACGGTTCTTTATCTTCCCGGCACTTGCGCTCGCCGCGCTCATGGGCGGGCTTGCCTCAACAGCTTTGATGTGAGGATGAATTCATGACAACGCGCAGAACGTTTCTACGTGTCGCCGGAACTTCGGCGGTGATCTTGGCGGCAGGCGGCTATGGCCTCACCCAATGCGACCCGATGCCGGAGGCGGCGGTGGAAGCTTGGCGCGGGCCCGCTCCCAGCGTGCGCGACCCGCGGGTGCGCGCGCTCTCCTACGCGTTGCTCGCGCCCAACCCACACAACAAGCAGCCGTGGATCGTGGATTTGAAAGAGCCCGGTGCGGCGACCTTCTATTGCGATCGCTCGAGGCTATTGCCGGAGACCGATCCTTACGCGCGCCAGATCACTGTCGGATGTGGGGCGTTCTTAGAACTGTTGCGGATGGCGGCTGCCGAGCAGGGTCTGCGCGCCGATGTCACCGCGTTCCCCGGCGGCGATTGGCCGGAGAACGGCGTCGGCGAGCAACCGGTGTGCCGCGTGGTGTTTGTTCCGGATGCCGGCGTCGCGCGCGATCCGTTGTTCGCTCACGTCACAAAGCGGCGAACGAACCGTAGTGCGTTCGAAGCAGATGCGGTTACGCCGGTCGAGGCCGCCGCAATTGGCAGTACGCTCGATGGATCGCCGGTGCGGTTCGGCTGGACCAGCGACGAACGACAAATCGCCGGTCTCGCGGCGATCGCGAAGCGCGCTTGGCAAATCGAGGTCAAGAATGATGCAACGTTCAAAGAAAGCGTCGATGTGTTTCGCATCACCGGCCCCGAGATCGCGAAGCATCGCGACGGTCTTTCCATGCACGGACCGTTCTTCTGGTGGGCGAACAAGCTTGGA
>JANLXP010000824.1:0-1784 GCA_031365165.1 Alphaproteobacteria bacterium | reverse complement strand
TAGCGTGGCTGATTTTCAGCCGCTTTTCACCTCGAACGCCATCGCCGAACGCCTTGAAACGCTGGCGGGCGATATTGCCCGCGCGATGCCTAAAGATTTTGCAGCGGTGGCGGTCCTAAAGGGCAGCTTCGTCTTCGCCGCCGATCTGATCCGCAGCCTCATCGCTCACGACGTGAACCCCGACGTCGATTTCATGACCCTGGCGAGCTACGGCACCGGCACTGTGTCGTCGGGAAACGTCAGGCTCCTGCGCGATGTCGAAATCCCTGTCGCCGGCCGCGAAGTTTTGCTGATCGACGATATCCTCGATTCCGGCCGCACAGTCGCCTACGCCCGGGCCCACATGTTGGAACGCGGCGCGAAGGCGGTGAAGGTCTGCGTTCTCCTCGACAAAACATCAGGCCGCGCCAGCGGTACGGAACACGCGGATTTCGTGGGTTTTCCCTGTCCCCCGGCCTTTGTCGTGGGTTACGGCATGGATCACGCCCATAAATTCCGTGGACTGCCTTTTATAGCTGTTCTAAGCCAACCGTGACGTGGATCGGGAACGTATGGCGAAGCTACTGATCGCTGAGAACGAGCTGGCGCTCAGGGAGTTCATCGCCCGGGGCTTGGAGCAGCGCGGCCATAAGGTCACGACGGCGCAAGACGGGTCCGAAGCGGTCGATGCGCTGAAGAAGCACAAGTTCGATCTCCTCCTCACCGACATCGACATGCCCATCATGGACGGCATCGTGCTCGCCATGACGGTCGGCCGCGACTACCCCAAGACGAAGATCATCATCATGTCGGGTCACGAGCATCAGATCGAACGCGCCCACGGCCTCTCCGATCTGGTCTACCGCGTGATCTCGAAGCCGTTCACGATCGCCGGCATCTGCGGCGTCGTGGATGAGGTTTTGGCGAAGAAGAAGTAGCCGTTTTTCGCCGCCGATCGGCCTGCACTTTCTGGTTGCACCAAAAACACGAAAAACGAATCCGTTTGATGCGTTTGCACGGCTGATTTCAGCCACTTTATCCGTTCGGAATCCGTTCGGAATCCGTTTGCGATCCGTTTGCTCCGATAAGCCGTTGCCGCACATTTGAACCATTCTGGCCGTCGGCGACGCACAACCGTCAGGGGAACATGCTTTGAACTTCGGGCACATCGGGCCCGCACGACATCTGTCGCGCGGGACCGATTGAGGTCCCGCGTGCGTGAGTTTCCGATTCAGTTTTCAAGTCGCAGCCGCTCGCAGCCACGCCGCGAGGGGAAGAACGAATATAGAACATGTTCGCTCTGATTTCCACTGCCCCGCGACACTAGGCTCGGCCGCTCACGACGTCTTCGGCATCATCCGTGTACGGAGCGCGCGGACCTGCTCGAGCAGCGGCTGCGCTTCGGCGATCGCGGCGCCATGGTCGAATGTGATCGTTTTGGTGCCTTTAGGCCCAACGATGGTCAGCGACTCCGCTCCGCCGTCCGCGCAATCCGGACAGCCGATCGTCTCAGGCAGCGCGTCGATCTTCGCGGCCAAAGCAGCCGCCGCGATCTGTTCCCACTCCTGCGACGAAAGCGCCGCGGTCAAACGCTGCACCGGAAGGTTCGCGCCCGCCCCGCGCCCCCACGGCTCGCGCGTGAGCACAGCCTCTTTCTCGGAGATTTCCAGCGTCGTTTTGCAATATCCCGCACACATCCCGAACGACGTCGTCGAAGCAACCATCGTGATACCCCCAGACTTCACAGCGCCCCGCTCGCACGCCCCCAAGCCCAGCGCGACGACCACCAAAACGAGACCCAGGTC
>JANLXP010000817.1:0-1861 GCA_031365165.1 Alphaproteobacteria bacterium | reverse complement strand
GACGTGGCTCACCAGATCAACGAACTGCTTTTCCATTTGCGTTCCCACCAACGCCGGGCGGCTTACCGCTCTTGCCCGGCTACTCCCCCAGATATTGTCACAAACTTCGCCCGGCGGCGCGTTCCAAAATTGCCCCGCCGGTCGCGTCAGGTCTGACGTTCGCGAGCTAGTGCCCGCCGTCGCCGGAACCGACCGAGTTTCGGATGATATGAACGACCGTGATCACGATGGCAAACGCTAGAAAATAAACCGTGAGATCACCGACCGACATAACCTTCAGATCGTTCCACGCGGTTGTCGGCAGTGCCACCGCGTTCGCGCCCTGGGTGATCGAGTAGGCAAGTTTCACCAATCCGAAGAGCACCAGCGCCCCTACGGTCACCTGCACGATGCGCCGCCATTCGCCGAGCTGCAGCCCCGCCGCCACGACCACGACCAACATGATCAATAACGATATCGTGTCCGCGCCACCGAACACGCGCGATACGATGGCCAGCATCTCGTTCAAGATGCTCGTCAATCCATTCAGAACTTCCATACCTCGTGCCCTCCCCAGAGCTTTGTTGGCAAAAGAGTAGCGGAATTCCCGCAGAGCGCGAGATGATGTGATCTGGGAACGTTACACTTGTGGCGGCGCTGCCACGGTATTTTCGGCGGGATTCGCGTGGCGCGCGTTGGTTACCGGGCTTGGGTAGGTTCGCGGGTGCAACACGCCGCATCTGAGCCCCACGCCATGCCGCTGTGGTGGCGCCAAAAACACCTAGGGCCGGAAGCGTGAGGAGCGCCTCACGTCCGGCCCTGAACTTCAGGTGTTTGTCCGTCTACGGACTAGTTGCGGTACTGCTGGACGCGCGTGGTGCGCAGGCCGGCGAGACCGTACTTGTCGATCGCGCGCTGCCAAGCCAGAAACTCTTCAACCGTCAACGTGTACCGATTGCACGCCTCTTCCAGGCTCAAGAGTCCACCGCGCACAGCGGCAACCACTTCGGCCTTGCGGCGAATGACCCACCGCTTCGTGTTCGGCGGCGGCAGATCTGCAATCGTCAGCGGACTACCATCAGGTCCGATGACGTAGGTAACACGGCCTTGCCGTTCTTCGCTCATCACAATACGCGCTCCCGTACTCAGTACACCCCATTTCGGCGAAGCCTACGCCTGGGCCGCTTAAAACCACGTTTTTGAGCGTGGTTACGCAGGCCTTGTGCCGATCACAGCAACTCCCGTGCCAACTGCAACGAAGCGTTCAGAGGTATGAACGCGCGCGCAAATCCGGCCTTCGTTTGTGCGTATTCTTGCGTGGGCGCGTTATGAGTTCAGATGCGATTCAGTAAGGTCTGTGAACAGTTCCTGTTTGGAACGTCGCAATGCCCGTCTGGTCATACTTTGTAGGCAAAAAATATTTGCGCCCGCTGGGTGAAAACCTAGGCGGAAATGGGCCTCCTTCAAGGCCCCAGCGGCGTTCCGGCAGGTTGCCTCAAACGCCCACTGTCTATATTTCGCGGCCTCATGAGCTTGAGCCACGATATCCGCACACTGATGAACCTGCCCGGCGAGCCGGTGCGGACACGCGTTGTCGCGGCCATGTCGGGCGGTGTGGACAGCGCGGTCGCGGCGGCGCTTGTGCGGCAAGCGGGCTATGATGTCGTCGGCGTGACGCTGCAGCTTTATGCGAGCGACGGGCAGCCGAAGCGAAAGGGTTCGTGCTGTGCGGGGCAGGATATCTACGACGCGAAAGCGGCGGCGGAGCGCATTGGCATTCCGCATTACACGCTCGACTACGCGGAGCGGTTTAAGACTTCGGTGATGGAGGATTTCGCGGCGTCCTATGCGCGCGGCGAGACGCCGATCCCGTGTGTGAAGT
>JANLXP010000788.1:0-14830 GCA_031365165.1 Alphaproteobacteria bacterium | reverse complement strand
GTCCCTCAGGGGAAACAAAATTGAACGTCAACTTGTGCGTGCAGATACCCACCATTTCTGGGCGTTAAGCATGCTCGGGCCTGAGGGTCCGCAGCTCCTCATGTTCGATATCTTGGGCCTGGGTGAGGCCGCGCCGAAGGGTCCTGGCGTCTTTATCTACGCCCGCCAGCGTGCCGGCGAGTGGCAAGCGCTCTACATCGGCGAGAGCGCCAACATGGCCGACCGGCTCGCCTTCAACGAAATTGCAGCCGACGCTCTGCTTTCGGGTGCAACCGATATCCACGTGCTGCGCCTCAACGAAGACGCCAAGGCCCGGCGGGACATTGTCGATCGCCTCGTCCTGACCAACGCCCCGGCGCTGAACAACGATGAGCGCAAGTCGCTCACGAACGCTGATGACGAAACGAAGGCCAAGAAAACGCGGGCGGCCTAGCGCCGCTTGCCGCGCTTGCGGCCAAGCCCGATCTGCTTGGCCAAGGTCGACCGGCGCGCCGCATAGTTCGGCGCCACCATCGGATAATCGTGCGGCAGGCCCCACTTCACGCGGTACTGCTCCGGCGTTAGTCCGTAGGACGACCTTAAATGCCGCTTCAACGATTTGAACTTCAGCCCGTCTTCTAGGCAGACGATATGGTCGTCGGTCACTGACCGCTTCACCGACACAGCCGGCTTCAGCGCTTCGTGCACGACGATAGTGCCGTGGCCAAGCGAGACGATTGTGCGGTGCATCGTCTCGATGAAGATCGGCAATTCTTGCGCCATCATGCGGTTGTTCGCGACGTACGCCGCCACGACGCGCGCAACGATTTGAACGGTGTCCGCATCTTCCGTCATCGGGTCTCGATACAAGTTGAATCGCGCCAAGGCTAAGGACCTCGATCCACGCGATCAACGCATCGAACCCGCCAAAAACAACGCGCGATTGTATTTCGGTGAATTCTTTGGAACTGTTGCGGCGCCATCCGCTACTTGGGGGCGCGAGAGGGCACGATTTTAGTGACACCGACATTCAAGTCTGCCGCCGCCATCGGTTTCGCGGCAAGCGTCGCAGGCGCCGATGCCGCGGCAGCTGCGGACGCTGCGCACATTGATGGTGCCAGCCTCGCCGCGCCATGGGCCATTCCCTTCGTTGGCCTGCTGCTCTCGATCGCCGTGCTCCCGCTTGCTGCACCAAACCTATGGCACCACCACTATGGCAAGGTCACGGCCGCCTGGGCGTTCGCCTTCATCGTGCCATTCGCGGCCATCTATGGGGTCGAGCCGGCGACGTTCGAATTCCTGCACGTGATGCTGCTCGACTACGTGCCGTTCATCGTCTTGCTGTTCGCGCTCTACACGATATCCGGTGGCGTCTACCTCAAGGGCGACCTGCACGGCTCGCCGTGGACGAACACCGGCATGCTCGCTGGCGGCACCTTGATCGCCAGCATCACCGGAACGACAGGCGCCTCGGTCCTTCTCATCCGCCCACTGATCCGCGCCAACGACGACCGCAGCTACAACGTTCACGTCATCGTGTTCTTCATTTTCTTGGTATCGAACATCGGCGGCGCCCTTTCACCGCTCGGCGACCCGCCCCTTTATCTCGGCTTCTTGAAGGGCGTGGATTTCTTCTGGCCGACGGTCCACCTCGCCAGCAAGACGGCTTTGGTTACCGCGATCTTGCTCGCATCTTCTTCGCGATCGACAGCTACATCTATCGGCGCGACAAGCGCAAAAAACCCGACCCGACGCCTGACACAAGGCCCCCAATCACACTCCACGGCTGGCGCAACATTGCTCTGCTAACCGCTGTCGTAGGAACGATCCTCGGGTCGGCAATGTGGAAAACCGACGCCGCCGTTGTGGTCTACGGCGTGCATGTCGGCTTCCCCGACGTCGCCCGCGTCGTCGCGTTACTTCTACTTTCCTCGTTGTCGCTGATGCTGACGCCAGCGTCGTACCGCACCGGCAACGCCTTCACGTGGGCCCCCATCGCGGAAGTGGCAAAACTATTCGCCGGCATCTTCGTGACGATCGTCCCCGTGATCGCAATGCTGCGCGCCGGCACCGACGGTGCGTTTGCTCCGGTCCTCGCGCTGGTAACGAACGGAGACGGCAGCCCGAACAACGCGATGTATTTCTGGCTGACGGGCGGCCTGTCGAGCTTCCTCGACAACGCGCCGACCTATCTCGTGTTCTTCAACGCGGCCGGCGGCGACGCGCAACAATTGATGGGCCCGCTCGCGACGACGCTCGCCGCAATCTCGGCCGGCGCCGTCTTCATGGGCGCCAACACCTACATCGGCAACGCCCCGAACTTCATGGTCAAAGCGATCGCCGAAGAAGCCGGCATCAAAATGCCCAGCTTTTTCGGCTACATGCTGTGGTCGGGACTGATCCTGCTGCCCTGCTTCGCACTCGTGACGTGGCTCCACTTCCTCTGAACGCTAGCCGCCGAACACGACCTGCCACATCGTCCGTCCTGGGATAAACGCGGTAACGCCCGCGATGATCAAACCGCCGATGTAGAGCCCGACCATCGACGCGGCATGCCGGCGTACATCGCCGCGCCGGATGCCGGTGAGCCCCATCCAAAGCGAGAGCACAGTCACGACCGTAAAAATGTGCAGCGCGTTGATGCCGTTTCGGAAGTCCGCGATCATCGCAATCGACGTCGCCGCGACAACAATCATCGACGACACCCAGGTCCACCCCAACAGGCGATGGAAGCCCGTCCCCTTGGGGAGCAGGAAAATGATCGCGCCAACGACAAGGGCCGTCATCGCAGCCGTGACGTGGATCTGCACCGAAAGCGGGGCCGCCAATAGAGGCGCAAGGTCGAACCCCGGTGCCGGAACTTTCACCCGTGACCAATAGTCGAGCATGGCGTTTCTGTTGGCGGCGGGAAGGGTTGCGAGCCACACCCCCAGCACCCCAAACGTCGCCAACACCCCAAACACAAACCTGAGCCGGAAGCCGCGCCAAAAGGCTTGGTCGGGCCACGCATCGTTTCGTTCCATGTGGGTGTCGCTCCTTGGATTACGCCAGCTGCAGACGGGATTGCCGCACGCGCGCCATTCCCCGATAACTGCCCTCATGAACGACGAACCGCACGCGCAATTCCGCCAGATGCAAGGCGAACTTCGCGAAGGGCAGCCCGCAACTCGCGAAGCGCCAATGGCGGACGCATTTTTCGCACAAATCTGGGACCAACCGTGGCTCGCCGTCGCCCTGATGGCGACGGTCCCGGGCTTCGTGCTGGCCTTGCTCGGCCCGTTCGGATCGTTCGGAGCCCCATTCTGGATGCGCCTCGCCTATTGGGTCCCGACAATGGCTTTGGGCGCAGGCATCGGCACCGGCTTAAACGTGTGGGCCGATCAGAGTCCGCTGTTTGACCGCCGGCCGATCGCGCGCTTCCTGACCGTCACCACGTTGATGACGGCCGCCATGTCGCTGGTGGCTTACGGCTTTGGCGCGCTCGTTTTCGGGGTAGGCCAAATCCAGTTCTCGCCTCTCTTCGTCTTCTACGTTTGGTTCGTGACCATCATCATGTCGCTGATCGGAGCGGTACTCCGCGTTCGGCGCACCACGCAGGCAGCAGCCCCCCTGCCCGCCCCCGCGGACATCCGCCCGCCGAAGCTAAGCCAGCGCCTGCCCGTGAAGTTGCAGGACGCCGCGATACTGGCCCTGCAGGGCGAAGATCATTACGTGCGCATCCACACGGACAAGGGATCTGATTTGCTCCTCCTGCGTTTGACCGATGCAATCGCTGAGATGGGTCAAACACCAGGTGCGCGCACGCACCGCTCTTGGTGGGTATCGAAAGCGGCAGTGGGAAGTGTCCGCCGCGACAACGGCCGGGTAGCGCTCGTGCTGACGAACGGCACAGAGGCCCCCGTCAGCCGCGGCTATGCCTCCGAGCTTCGCGAGGCCGGCTGGCTGAATTGAAACATCCTAACCTTAACCCGTAGCGCCCGTTAAGAATTTACACCCCATTTCCGCCACTGGCACCGCCCTTGCGAGGCTCCTTGCACCAACGGAGTAAGCGGTCATGGAAAAGCTCAATCTAATCCAATCGCTCGGCAACGCGACCTGCATCCGCAGCGTCTTCGACAACCACGTTTGCACACTCACGGAATCGTGGAACTTCGGCGCGATGATCTTGGTTGGTGCACTGGTCTCGATCGTGCTGTTGCTGATCCGCGAGCGCAGCCGCCAGCATCGCGAAAAAAACTACTTCTGGTAAACGAGACCTTAAAGCGCGCGGCGTCTGAACGGAACGACGACCGCGCTTCCGTCATCTTCGCGAACGACTTCGACCGGCTTCTGAACCTTCGGCTTAGCCGCGTAAAGCCCCAGGAAATACCCCGACGGCAGCAATGCCGCGAACGCCGCGAGACCAACGGCCATCGGTTCGGCCGTACTGGCCAATGAAACGAGCTCAAGCGCGCCAGCCGCGGCCAGCAAGCCGCTCAGCACCAACAACACCGCACCTGATCCCTGAACGCGCATAGCCGGCACACTAAGCGACAAGGCCTCAAAGCCCGGTAAACTGTCCCTAGTTCAATCGCTAATTTGTTCCGCTGGCGGCGGCGGTTTGCGGAAATGCCGCACGCCCTTCATCCATAAGCGAACGGCCTGATAGTGAATAAGTCCTAAAACCTTGAACATCAGCAGCGGATTGGCGAGCAAGCCGCGCAGCAGCCGCCACGATGTGACCTGCTCGCGCCGGCCCGCCATCGAGGTCGTCAAGATCAACCCGTCCGCATCGTGCAAATCGATCCGCGCCCCAAAACCGCTCTCGCTCCACGAAAACGCAAATTGATAATGCCCCTCGACGGGCATGAACGGCGACACATGGAACATCTTCTCGGCAGCGACAGTATCTTGCGGTTCGATCGCGCGGTGGTCGGCGTGCTTGCAGACGTAGAAGTGCCGCTCGCCGAACGTGTTGTTCACTTCAGCGATCGCCGCGCGCAATCGCGAATCTTTGTCCAAGCACAGCCAAAAACTCACGGGATTGAAGGCAAAACCCAACATCCCGGGCATCGTGACAAGCACCGTCTCGCCGTCCGCCTCGTGCACCTGATAGCGCATCAAAACATCTCGCACGAACGCCGGACCGGTTAGGCCGCCAGCGCCGTAGTTGTTCGTCCGCACACTGAACACATTGCCGCGATCGATCGAAAGCACGCCCGAGCGACCAGCCTCCGCCAACGCATGCGCGCTCAACGCCAGATAGGGGACCCTGTAGGCAAAGCTGTTGCGCTTAGGTCTCAAGCGCGCGTGCATGACCCGCGCCTCGATGAATGACGACCCAGCAAAATTCACGCTTTGAACCATGCACCTCTTACGGCCTCTCAACTGCGTCGGATCAGCGGAAAACCAAGCGCGTTCACCACCTCTGTGTCCATGGTCACCGAACCCGCCGCAAAAGGCTAGGATATCCGCCATGTCGCGAATCACGTGTCCCTGCGTCGGGACGCGCCGATGCTGCGAGGGGAAAAAGGAGAGAACCCATGGATTTTATGGCCATCATTGCCCGTGTGCAAAAGCTCATTCTGTCGCCCGCGACCGAGTGGGACGTCATTGCCGGTGAAGACGCGAACGTGCAGCGCATCTACATGAACTATGTCGGCCCGCTGATCATTGCCGCAGCACTCGCAGCCGCTATCGGCATGTCCGTGATCGGTATCAGCTACGGTTTTGGCACGTATCGTTTGCCGGCCGGCGCAGCACTCGGCCAAGGCATCTTGCAAATCGTCCTTGGGCTTGCAGGCGTCTACATTATGGGTCTCGTCATCAACGCGCTGGCGCCGCAATTCGGCGGTACACAAGATGCCGGCCAAGCGTTCAAAGTGGCCGCGTACGCGCCCACAGCATCATGGGTCGCGGGCCTCGTGATGATCCTCCCGCAGCTTGCCATCGTGGCACTGCTCGGAGGTCTCTACTCGCTCTACCTGCTCTATGTCGGCTTGCCCAAGCTGATGAAACCTGCCGAAGACAAGGCGCTGGTCTATACGCTCGCCGTCATCGGCGTGATGATCGTGATCTACGTCCTCATCGGCGTCTTGAGCAGCATGATGGTCCCGTCGGTCACTCCGATCATGCGCGTGAACTGACCTGAAATTGCGGCCCGGGCGGCAATTTTTGCCGCCCGGCCGCTTCTGTGATTGACTGCGCGCCGATCAGCCTGGATCCGAAAAACCGGCAACGATGAGCGACGCTCCCCTCGGCACCCAACTCGAAGCCGCGTTCCAAGCCGCGCGCGATATGGACGTGCCGCTCAGCGTGCAACTCGACTACGTCGCCAACGCTGTCAGAAGCCTCAGCGAAGAGTTCGCGAGCAGCGTCGACAATCTGGTCGCCCGCCTGCACTCGACCGAAGCGGGCGAGGACGCGCCCCGCGTCGGCGAGATGATGCCGCCCTTCGCCCTACCGGACGACAAGGGCCGCTTCGTGAGTTTGGGTGAAGAGCTCGAGAAAGGTCCCGTCGCCATCATCTTCAACCGCGGCCACTGGTGCCCCTACTGCCGCTTGAACACCCACGCGCTCGGCAAAGCGCAGCACAGGCTGGGCGACAAAGGTGAGATCGTCGCGATCACGCCCGAGCGGACGAAGTACTCGACCATCATGAAGAGCGAGGCAAACGCGCCGTTCCCGGTACTCACAGACCTCGACAACGGCTATGCGCTATCGCTCAATCTTGCGTTCTGGGTTGGTGACGAGATGAAGCGACTGATGACGCTCGGCGGCTTCGTGCCCAGCGAGGGTCAAGGCAACGACGCGTGGTTCCTGCCGATCCCGGCGACATTCGTGGTGGGCCATGACGGCCGCGTCAAAGCCCGCTACATCGACCCCGACTACCGCAAGCGCATGGCGATCGAAGATCTGATCGCCACCTTGCGCGGCTAACTAGTCGCAACGCGCCTTCAAACACGCGCAATCGCCGAGCACGTCGCCAGGCAGCGTGTCGAACCAATGGTCGAGCGCTTCGGCAACGATCTCCTGTACCGGCCGGCGCAGCAGTGCCGCCGAGAGCTTCAGCTTCACAAAGCGCATCCGCTTCAAGCGAAGATTCACGTGATAGGTCTTGGCCGCCTCTTCCAGAGAAGGGCCAGGGCACGCAAGACAGTGATTGTCGGCGCCCTCTTCCTCGTCGAGCGCGGCCGGCACCGGCAACGGCACGACGGCGGTTTGCACCAGGTGAACCTTCGCGTCAGACATGTGGCGCCGCCCGAACGAACCGAACACGTCGGCAACCGGATCGAGCGACTTCGCAAGCGGTGGCTTCAAGCCCTGCGATTTGGGCCGCGCGGAATCCGTGTGCAGATGCACGGAACTGTGCATCGGCGTTAGCCCCTCGATCTCAGGCGCCGGACATCCGACACGGGTCAGCATCTGATCGGCAAACGGTGTCGCGGTCGGCTCCGCCTCACCCTTGCGCGCGAGGATGCCTGCAGTCAGCGATGCATATTTCGACATGTGTGATGGTCCCTCGTGCGAGCGTGTTAGTTTGCGCGGCGACCGAAGGTCGGCACCTCGCGACCCAGCGCATTCACATTGCGCCGCAGCGGTACCACCTCACTCGACTCAGGCGTCTTCACGTCGCGCCGCAGCAGGCGCGCGTCGATGTATTCCCAAAGATCGCGAATCTCTTCGGCCGACTTGCCGTCTGGCTCGATCTCCATCACCGTGCGCCCATCGATCATCGAGGCCGCAAAGTCTGTCCGGTTATGTATCGTCACCGGCGCGACGGTGCCGTGTTGCGACAGCGCGACAGCCGCTTCCATCGTGATCTTCGCGCGTGCGGTCGCAGCATTCAGTGCAAACAGCATCGGCTTCTTGCGCGCTTCGCAAATGTCGATCGTGGGCCCGACCGCGCGCAAGTCGTGCGGGCTCGGACGCGTCGGCAACACGACGAGGTCGGCAAAGCTGATGACTTCCGAAATCGCTTTCGTAACCGCGGGCGGCGTGTCGATGACGACGAGCTTGAAGCCTTGCGCGCGAGCCTCGTCGATGTCGTGCACGAGGTTCGTAAACACCGAATGGATAAACGCCGGCGTCGCGGCCTCGCGACAGTTCCACCACTTCGCAAGCGACCCTTGCGGGTCGGTGTCGATCAGCGCCACGGGTCCTGCACCCGCAAGCTCGGCCTGCACGCCGATGTGACCCGCCAACGTCGTCTTGCCCGATCCGCCCTTCTGTGAGGCGAAAACCACCACGCGCATCGACTGCATTACTTTTACTCCATGCCCAGATGTCGATGGCCACGCTAGCGCACGCAAATTGCGCCGCGTTTAAGTGGCAGACTTGCAATTAGCTCGAATTGCGCCGAACGAAGTCGTGAGCGGCGACACACGGGAACTCACGAGGCTT
Source organism: Alphaproteobacteria bacterium (assembly GCA_031365165.1). Classification (GTDB taxonomy): domain Bacteria; phylum Pseudomonadota; class Alphaproteobacteria; order Micropepsales; family Micropepsaceae; genus SZUA-430. Next base: position 6,469 of record JANLXP010000788.1, on the reverse strand, counting down.
GACGCGCAGCCACTCGCCCGGTTAAGCGCGTGTTAAGGAACGAAGCGTCTGGAGATCAGTTGATGCGTTTACCGACAGCTTTCGCTGTGTTGTTTGCCGCGTTTGCCTTGGCCGCCTGCGGCACGACGCAATTCGACAACGACCCAGACTACGACTCGGGCTTTTCCGACGGTTGCGCCACCGGAACCGCGCGTTCGCCTGGTACGCCGGTCACAAAACCGGTGCGCGACCAGCAGCTTTGGGACGCGAGCGAGGCCTATCGCGCCGGTTGGCGCTCTGGCTACGGGTCATGTTCGCCTGGCGCCCGCGGAGACATTCCCGGCGACCGCTGATCGCAGTAACCTCCGGTTAACAACCGGAGGAAATTTCATGCGCAGTATCGCGTTTCTGATCGTGCTGGCCGAGCTCGTACTCTTGGGGCCGCTCTTCGTCATGTACGGGCAGGTCGACCCTTGCCGCGCGCTGGCCGCTGAAATCGCGGCCCGTGCTGAAGCCGCCGGCGGCCTCGGCGTCACTGTCGAAGATGCCTTCGGCAATCTCGAAATCAACGCCCGCAAAGACATCGCCGAAAAATCCACCGGCGCCTGCGTCGGCGAACTGTTTTCAAATTGGGGCGGCCGCGCAGCGGAGAAAGTGACGCCGGCGAAATAGGGACCCCTAGTTGGTCGGCGTGCCGACGATCAGCACCTTCAGATCGGCCTCCGGTTCGAAGTCGCGCTTTTCGACCTCGAATGTCGTGGGCCCGGTCTTCTTCACGCCATCCATGCAGAACGAGATGATGTTGTCCGCACGGCCCTTGTTCAGCGTCAACTTGAACGAGCCGATCGGGCCCTTCCAGTTCTTGCCCGTCGTCAGTACGTAGTCGATGACGGAGGCCACCACTATCGTGCTTTGGTCGCGCTTGCCCTGCTGACGCATCCGCGTCTCGATGCCCTTGCGCGTCGGTTCGTCGATGCAGAACATACGCCGGTAGCCCTCATCGGCCAGCGGCTCGGGCGAAATGAAATGCCCGCCGACAACCGGCCTATAAGTGTGCTCCACCTTCAACGGCCGGTCGGCCGGAAACGTCTGCTCCCAGTGATACGTGTTCTTCACAACCCACAGAAGCTGCGTCCAATCATCCGACGCCGTGATGAGCTTGCGCGTCATAAGCTCCTGCTTCTGGGCTTTCGACAAGCGGCTCACCACAGCCGCGGCGTCCTGTGCTTTCGGACTGATCGGAACCCCGAACCGGGTCAGCACATCTGTGACGTCGACGCCCTTCAAGAACGCTTTACGCTCCAGCGAAGGCTTCACCGCACGCCCGTCGACGGTGACGTGGAAGTCGACGACGTTGTCCACGTCGTCCGTCGGCCAGCCCACATCGCTTTCGCTCAACGCCTCCATGTCCGCTTCGGGTAACGGAAACGCAACGCGCGTCGTGATCGGCGCACCACTCTCGTTCACGAACGAGTACTTCACACGGATCGCGTCGCGGCTGACGGTGAGATCTTCGCTGGCCATGCGAATGTCCGCGCTCTGCGTAAGCGTAATGCCGCCAGCACCCAGCGCCGCACTCGAGTCGTTTGCCCACGCACTTGGGCTCGCCGCCAACGCCAGCGCTGCTGCAACCCAAACCTTCGTCGTCATGTTCACTTCCCTGCCAGCGTCAACGGCCGCGTATTCTCGACCTCGCGTTTGCGCGCGATCTCTTCGATCTTCTCGCGCATACCCGGATGCGCCTTCAGCAGCGCATCGAAGTCGCGCCGCTTGAGGACCAGCATGTTCGTGTAGCCGGCCGACACGACGTCAGCGTTGCGCGGCTTGTCGTTCAAGAGCGCCATCTCACCGAAGAAGTCGCCGGTCTTGAGCCTAACTGGATCTGGCACGACCAGAACGTCGACGATGCCCGACGCAATGAAGTACATCTTGTCGCCCTGATCGCCTGCGCGAATGATGCGCTCGCCCGGCGTAAACAATTCCGGCGTCAGCATCTGCGCCAAGCGCGCGATCTGATCCTCTTTTAGCCCCACGAAGATCGGCACCTTCGCCAGCATCTCGGTCAGCTTCAAGCCAAGATCCAGCTGCGGCCGGGCCGAGGCAACCTGCCGCCGCGCCGAACGGTCTTCCTCGAGGCTTTCGAACACTTCTGTCGAGATCAACGATTGCGAGTGCTGTCCGCGATACTCGGCCTCTTCCAAACCGATCGCGAGCCGCTCCAGGTAACGCGTCCGCATTGCCTTCGTGAAATCCGGATATTGCAGATCGAGCGCCGCGATCGCGCCGCTGATCGCCTGAACCCGTCCCTCCAGCGCCTCTTTCACCGTGAACGTCGCATGCTTGCCGATCAGTTGCGCGACTTTCGCGTCGGCGAACGAAAGCAGCTCGCGCAGCATCAACTCCTTCACCAGGAACAGCTCAAAACGGTTCGCAATTTCCTCAGCAAGCGGTCCGCTCCATCCGAAGTTCCGCTGCAGCCAAAGCGCCGTCCTAAACCGCCGCGTGAGCTTCTGATTGCCGAGCGCCGCCGACAGATACCCCACATTCCCCGATTGCCGCACGCCGTCGAGCACGCGGCCCGCATCCGCGCGCAGCCGCTCCGCAACCGTCCGCCCGACAAGACCGCGCTGCAGATATTCGAGGCTAAGCTCCGTCTCGCGGTTCGCAACCACGATGAGGCCCGCCAGCACCAAGTCGTCGCGGCCGAGCTTGCCGCCCTTCGCTTCTTCCTGGTCGACAAGCGGATGCTCATGAGGCATCAGCGCCTTCGAGAGCCCCAACGTATGCGCTACTTGCACCAGATTTTCGTGAACGCGCCCGCGCGACAGCGCCATCACCCGGTCCCGCACCAAGCGCTCTTCCGGCGACAGCTTGTCGAGCTTTAAAATCTTCATCAGCGGCCGCAGCGTCGGTGCGGCGAGCAAAAGCGTGGCGAGCACGTATCCCATCGCCATCACGAAGATGAAGCGCGCTTCGGGCGTGAGCTGCGTCTCGTACGCCTTGCCGCCGATCTCGGATGCCGCGAGCAATGCCAGCGCGACGGTCACCGCACCGCGCAAGCTGCCCCAACAAAGCACAATCTTATATTCGTTCGAGATCGGCTGCGAGAGGCCGAACCACGACAGCATCGGCAACAGCCCCCACAACACCGCCGCCCGCGCCGCCAGCGCCGCCACGAAGAGTGCCGCGATCGCAATCCCGTCGATCCATTGCACGTCGCCCAGCATCTGCGGGGCCAACATCGCCGCCAAGATAAAGATGAGCGACGTGGCCCAAAATTCGAGCTGCCGCCACGTGACGAGCAGCGTGTCCCACGTGCCAGGCGAGAGCCGCGTGCGCGTATCGGAGGCAAACACCATCGCCGCCGTCACCACCGCGATGATGCCGGAGATGTGGAGGAACTCTTGCCCCACCACGAAGGTCATGTAGGCGCACGCGACCGAGATCGTGATTTCGGTGACCGCCGCACCGCGCAGCTGGCTGATCAGCAAACCGCACAGCCACGCCATCACGTAGCCGAGCACCAGCCCGCCCAAAAAGCCCCAGCCGAACTCAAGCAAGCCTTCAAACAGGTTCGCCTCGCCGTGCCCCGTCTGCACGCCCAGGATCACGACGAAAAGGGCAATGGCGGCCGCGTCGTTGAAAAGGCTCTCGCCCTCGACGATCACCGAGAGCCGGCTCGGCACGCCAATGTCGCGAAAGATGCCGAGCACCGCCGCCGTGTCCGTGGTCGCCACGATCGATCCGAGCAGTAGGCACAGGATCAGCGACGTGCCGGTGATAAGGTTCAAGGTCACGCCGACCGCGACCATGCACATCAACACGGCGACGATGGCGAGCACCAAGACCGGCCAGATGTCGTCGAAGAGCCGCCGCACGTCGACGGTGAGCCCGCCCGCAAACAACAACGGCGGCAGGAAGACGTAGAGGAAACCTTCAGGCGGTATCTTCAGCGCACCAAGTGCGTCGATGATGACCTGGAACGACCCCAACTCACCGCCGCTCAAATAAGGTGCAAAGCCCAAGGCCGCACCCACGACCGCCAGCAGCACCGTGAACGGCACCTGCAGGCGCCGCGCGATGGGCACCAGCATGCTCACAAGTACGAGCAACGTGGCAAAGCCGAGTACGATGAGAATGACGGGCTTCATTTAGTCGTGAGCCTACTACCCTTAGAAATCGCGAGCGGACGTCATTCTGGCCGCATCGGCCTGGCCCGCGAAAGAGCAAATCACCGTCGATGTGTCGCTTACCACGTTCGGGCAGGGCGTCAAAGATCGGCCAGGCGCCGCGCCATGCACTGGGCAGGGGACGAGACAGCGGCAATCGGGCTTGGGGACGAAGCACGCACCTGGTAACCGTGATCACAGCACGCGTCAGGCTCGTCGAACCTTATGTCCCCATCCGCCAACGATCGGCAATTCGCTTGGTACCTCGCCGGCGGCGGCGCGTGGTTCCTGGCGGCCGGCGTTCAGATAGTGATGTTCACCTATCTGGTGACGACGGTCCTCCACGGGAGCGAGATCCAAGTCGGTGTCGCGCAGATGTCGCTCACCATCATGTCGATGCTGCTGATTCTGTTCGGTGGCAACATCGCCGACCAATCCGATCCCCGAAGTCTGCTGATTCGTTGCCACGCGCTGGCGCTCGTCCCGGCCCTCGTGCTTGCAGCCGTCGTGTGGAGCGGCATCCTGCGCTTCGAGTGGTTGATCGCCTACGGCCTGGTGATGGGTTCGATCACCGCGTTCACGATGCCCGCGCGCGAAGCGATGCTGGGCGATGTGCTTGGCGACGATCGTACGCGCATCCAGCGCGCTGTCACGACCACGATCGGCATAACGTTCCTCTGCCAAATCGCAGGCATGCTCTTCGCAAGCCTCGCCGCAATAGCCGGTCCGGGCCCGATCATCTTGCTGCAAGCGGTCGCCCAACTCATCGGCGCTTACGCCGCCTATCGGATGATGCCATCGACCCGTCACACCGACCACGCTCACACAAGTGAAGGTTCGCCGCTACAACGCATCGCGGCGGGCTTACGCGAAGTTGCGAACTCAGAGCAACTTCTGCCGATCAACGTGCTGACGCTCGCGATCGGCGTGCTCTTCATCGGCGGCTTCCTCGTCCTGCTGCCGCTGATCTTGCGCTCCGAGTTCGGCGCGAGCGTCCAGCAGATCTCAACGATCCAAGCGGCGTTTTGGGGCGGCTCTATCATCTCCTCGATCGTGATCAGCCGTATCGGCAACATCGTCAACCGCGGCCGCTTGATCGTCATCGCCGTTTCTAACGGCGCGCTGGTCTTGGGCCTCATCAGCATCCCAGCGCCCCTGCCCGTGCTCTACGCCCTCGTCTTCGTTTGGGGCTTAGGCGCGGGCGTCATGATGTCGATGACGCGCACGACAGTGCAGGAATACGCGCCGCCCGCACACCGCGCGCGCATTCTCTCGCTCTACCAGTTGGGCTTCACCGGCGGCATGTCAGTCGGCGCCCTACTCATCGGCTTCGTCGTCCACGCGCTCGGACCCCGCAACGCTGCGCTGGTACCTGCAGGCCTCATGGCGCTGGTGCTGCTCTGGCTCGTCACGCAAACGCGGATCTGGCACATCGCGGCGCTGAAGCACGACACGGAGACGGCGTGAGCAACAACACGCCGTCCGAAATCCCAAAGACCTACCTGACCGCGCAGGCGCTTCACTTCATGGCGGGCGGGATGATGAACGTCATCTTCGCCTGGCTGATCGTGCACGAACTGCACGAAAGCCAGGCGCGCGTCGGCGTAGCACAGTTCTTTGCGACGTTGCCGATGCTGTTTCTGATCCTCGTCGGCGGCGCAGCCGCGGACGGACGGCGGCTTCCCAGTTACATTGGCCGGCTACAGGTCGCCGCGTCGTTCATCCCGATCGCACTGGCGCTGGTGATTGCGACCGGCCAACTCAGCTTCGTCAGCGCGACGGCGGTGTTGACGATCGGTTCCTGTGTTTCGGCCTTCATCATGCCGGCGCGCGATTCACTGTTGTCCTACGTCACGCCGCATTCACTCGGCCTCGCCCGCACGGCGGCGATGACGGTCTCTGCCATGTTCGGCGGGCAACTAATCGGCACCGCCATCGCGGCCAGCGCCTCGACCGTAGGCGCAGTGCCGCTGCTCACGCTGCAAGCAACGGCGATGGTCGCGGCCGCCGTGCTGACGGCGCGCGTGCCGCTCGTCAATCCGCATGCCTTCAAGGATCACGTCCCGGTCAAGCTCTCGCGCTTGCTGCACGAAACGGCAGACGGCGTGCGCATCGTGCTGCACGACAAACGGCTGCGCACGATCATCCTCTATCTCGCGATACCGGGCCCGCTGTTCAACGGCATGTTCCTGGTCGGCATTCCGCTCATCGTTCGCGACGTCTATGCTGGCGACTCCGCAATGCTCGCAGGCCTCATCGCCGCGTTCCTTTTGGGCTTGAGCCTTTCATCGTTCGCCATGGCGCACGTGAAGCCGATCGAG
>JANLXP010000776.1:0-2136 GCA_031365165.1 Alphaproteobacteria bacterium | reverse complement strand
GACGTGGGGCTGGGAGAGCTTTCCGATATTTGGCATGCTGATGGCTCTGTGGAGCACGGCGTCGACCGAACGCCGCAGCCGTCGCGCCATGGACCTGATCGACTCCTATGTCAGACAGGGCAAGGAGCCGCCGGCCGAGTTGCTGAAGATCGCCTCGGGCGCAGATGAGGATGGCGGCGCCAGCATGGGTCCCGGCCGCCGGGGTCAAGCAACGGTGTGGAGCCTTGTCACGTTCACGGCAATCGCGGCTGGGTTCGGCGTCGGATATCAATTCGTTCAAACTGAAAAGTACGCGTTCGCCTTCTTGATTGTGTCGGTCATCATGGGTGTGTTTGCCATCGGCTCGTTTCTCATTCTGCTCTTCGGTCCACGGCCCGAGAAGTGACGGACGAGGAGGAGGCGCAATTGATCGAAGCAGCGCGCGCAGGCGACATGCGAGCCTTCGGCCGGTTGGTCGATGCGCATCAGCTTGCCGTTCGCGCCTTCCTTCGTCGTCTCATAAAGGGCGTGGGTGAGGCCGACGACATCGCGCAAGACGCCTTCGTTCGTGCCTTTGAATCGCTCGCCCGTTTCGATGGCCGGGCACGGTTTCGCACCTATGTCTGCGGCATCGCCTTTCGCGTGTGGCGCGACCAAAGCCGCGCCTGGTTTCGCCGCCGCAACCGCGAGCAGCACTACGTCGAGGCAACGGCCGAAGCACACGACGCCGTGAACACCGAACGCCGGCTGGCGCTCCGCCAGGCGATGGAGACGCTGCCCGAGGCTCAGCGCGGGGCGCTCGCCTTGTGTCTGGGCGCCGATTTTACGCACGAGGAAGCAGCGCTCGTTCTTCAGTTGCCGGTCGGCACTGTAAAGTCGCATATTGCGCGTGGCCGGGCGCGGCTACGCGACGTGCTGGGCGAGGAGGTTGATCAATGACCACTGATCAAGAACTACGCACGATGCTTGAAGGCACTGCCTCGTTCGATCCGGCGTTTCGCGTTCAAGTACTAAGCCGCATTTGCACCCGTGCTCGTCGTCGCGTGGTTATGAGGCGCGGCGCCGTTTGGGTGTTCGGATTCGCGTTGTTGGGCATACTTGCCGGACCGCTCGTCCCAAGCGAAGCCGGCGCACCCGCACTCGAATCCGTCGTGATGACGCTATCGCTCGTCGTGTCCGTACTGTTTGTGACAAGCGGTCTGGTCCGAACGCCGCAGTGGCCGCGGCCAAACGCTCTCTACTTGAGATAGTCGTGAACGACCTTGCCGAGACCCAGCGTCAGGTCGGCCAGGATGTGAACGGCCGACACGATTTCCAGCACCGGCAATTCCGCGACGGGCGCCAGTGCATGTGGATTGAGCTCAAGCGCCGAAGGTCCGCTCCAAGCACCCTTTAGCGTCACGTCCTCGAGCGCGTATTCGACAATTTCGCAAATGCGCGGCGTGCCGTCGACATGCGGAATGATTTTGAGCAAGAAATTCGGCGCCGCAAGAGAGGCCCCAACCGCGGCAAGGTCAGCCGCGCGATGTTTGAAACCCATCGTGCCGGTGGCGATCCGCACGGGGCCATAGTTCAACGTACCGACCAGCGTGTCCTTTTCTATTTTGAGACTGGGATCGGCAAGTTTCTTCGGAAAGCCCCACAACTCGCGCCCACCCGCGATCGGCGGGTCGTCGTTCAAAAACATGCAATGCGTATAGTTGCCTTTGCGTCCCCGAAAACTCACCGGAATGACCTGACCAGATTCCGTGTAGTCGCCGAAGCCGGTCGAGTTCGGCATGCGGATGAATTCGTACTTCACATGATCGCCGTCCGGCAGCAGAGGCTCCGGCACCAGCGCGCGCAGTTTCTCCGGATCGGTGCGATAGGTGATGATCAGGTATTCCCGGTCGACGAAGCGATAAGGCCCGGGTGGATAGGCCGGGCTCGTCAGCGGCATCGCGAACGCGCGCTCGCGGACGTCTCGTTCGTTCATGCGTGCGAGCCTTTTCGTTTCTGAGCGTCCCTCTCGCCAAGACTTATACGCCGTCGAAAACCCGCCACTTATCGAAATCGGCGAAGGTAGCGCCCTCCGCACACGCTTCGGATGAGCGGCGGAAAACCGGCATGGAGCGGGCCGTAACTCGCTCCGCAGGCGAAAATTCCGCTGCAAGCGGG